>JBDSFA010000226.1:0-2374 GCA_039919785.1 Dokdonella sp.
GGCGGACGCGGTTGCGTTCTGCGCGTGGCCGGTCCCGCGGCCGCCGCATGGTTTCCGCTGCGCGGCCGGCTCCAGCTCGACGCCACCAATGCGGACAGCGTCACCGTGCCGGGCGAACTGCGCGTGACCGAACCGGAATCGCGCATTCACGCAATCGGACGCGGCAATGCCATATGGCTGGCCCTGCTCGGAAGCCCCGCCGCCTGGCGTCGCGCGCTGAGTGGCGTCGTTGAACTGTCGGCACCCGAGCCGGTGCTGGTGCCGGCTCGACATCGCGCTGACCACGCGCTGCGGCGCGATGTGCTTGCTTTCATGCGCGCGAACGACGATCGCCAGCGCAACGACAGAACGGAAACGCTGGTCGAGAGCGTCGCTGCGCTGCAGGGCGCGTTCGCGCCTGCAATCCTGCGCTGCCCCGGGCGGACCTTCGCGCAACGTCGCCAGGTCTTCGTGCGCCTGCAGCGCGTGCGCAACTATCTCGCTGCGAACTGCCACCTGGACATCGACAACGACACGCTTGCGCGCATGGCGAGCTATTCGCCCTGGCATTTCATCCGCGCATTCCGCGCCGCCTACGAGGAAACGCCACACGCCTACCTCGTGCGCCAGCGACTCGAGCGCGCGCGCCGTCTGCTCTGCGCAAGTCCGCTTGCGATCGCCGAGATCGCACTGGCCAGTGGCTTCGAGAATCGCTGTGCGTTTTCGCGCTTGTTCCGCGAGCGTTTCGGTGTGACCGCCGGCGCGGTTCGACGCGGCGGCTCTGTGATCGCGATGTCGGCGGCGCGTTGAGGAAGCACTGATCCGCTCCGCGCGTTCTCTCGCGGGACGTCGCTGCGCCGCGCGCGTCGAACATTGACGACGCAGGTGTGCATCTGGCCAGAGCATCGCGCAATTGCCGCAACGCTGCATGCCCGTCACCGGCAACGTCGGAGCTTCACAAGTTTTTAAGTTTCCACTGACACGGGCCGCGACTGCGCGTCCGCTTTGCATGGCTTCATGACAGGAGAAAAAAACATGTCCAACACTCTGCTCCGAGAGGCGATTCGACAGGGCTTGCGTACCTACGGTATCGCTGGGGCTGCGCTCGTCAGCGGCTTCGTCACACTTCCTGCGGTTGCGCAGGACGCGGCTGCCGACCAGAACAACCAGAAGCTCGAAACCATCACCGTGACGGGTTCAAACATCCGTCGCGTCGATATCGAAACCTCCAATCCGGTCGTCACCATCGATCGTGCCGCGATCGAGAAAACCGGCAAGCTGACCCTCGGCGACCTCGTGCAGGCGTTGCCGGCGGTTACGGGGCCCAACATGAATCCGCAGGTCAACAATGGCGGCGGTACCGGCTTCTCGAGCATCGGCCTGCGTGGCCTGGGTTCGCCGCGTACTCTCGTGCTGATCAACGGCCACCGTTTCCTCTCCGGCGATCCGAATGCGATCCCGGCGAACATGGTGGAGCGCATCGAAGTCCTGACCGACGGTGCCTCGTCGGTGTACGGCTCGGATGCGATCGCAGGCGTCGTGAACTTCATCCTGCGTAGCGACTACCAGGGCGCGGAGTTCTCGACCGAATACGGCATCTCCGATCGTGATGACGGTGTCAGCAAGGGCTACCAGTTCACGTTTGGCCAGAGCTCCGACAAGGGCAGCATCATGGCCGGCGTCAGCTACAAGAAGATCGACGGTATCCTCTCCGGCCACCGCGACTTCGCCAAGAACTCGGTTTCCCTGTACGGCACCAATGGCCTCGGCCCGCCCGGCGGCACACCCATTGCGCCCAGCATCGGTGGTTCGACGTCGTCGGCGTACGGTCACATCCAGGTTCCGACCGCACTGAAGCCGCAATTTGGTTGCTCGTTCCTTGCGCGCAATCCGGACGCGAGCGGTGCAAATCTCGCGACCGACTACCACTGCTACCGCAACAATGCAGGTCCCGCCGGTCCGAGCGACAAGTACAACTTCGCGACGGTCAACCTGGTCCTGACTCCGCAGGAACGGTCGGGTCTGTTCCTCAACGGCAACTACAAGCTGACTGACAACGTCGAAGCGTACTTGTCCGTGTTGCACAACAAGACTTCGGCCGCGTTCCAGCTCGCACCGGCGATCTACAGCACCGCCGGTGGCGCCATCGTTTCGAAGGACAGCTACTACAACCCCTTCGGCGTCGATTTCCTCAAGGGTGGCACCAGCTTCAACCAGCGTCTGGCATCGGTTGGAAATCGCCGTGCTTCCACCGGCCGCAACGACGACCAGGTCTCGACCGGTTTCAACGGCACGTTCAATGTCTGGAACGAGCAGCAGTGGAACTGGGAACTCGGCTACGACTACGGTCATGCTGCTTTCAGCACCATCACTTACGGTCTGCCGAATGTTGGCG
>JBDSFA010000263.1:0-2274 GCA_039919785.1 Dokdonella sp.
TTTTCAGCATCTGGCCAAGGTCTACGATGCCGCGCATCCGCGCGCGCGGCGCAAACCGGCTTGAGATCAGCCCGTCATGCTTCAGGATCTTGCAATTGCTTTTCACCAGCCCCAATTCGCCGACTCCACCCATCATTTGAAGCCCATGGAAAGTTTCCACGCCACCACCATCGTTTCCGTACGCCGCGGCGATCGCGTCGTGATAGGCGGTGACGGCCAGGTCACGCTCGGCAACACGGTCATGAAGGCGAACGCGAAGAAAATCCGTCGCCTCGGCAAGGGTGATGTGCTCGCCGGTTTCGCCGGCGCGACCGCGGACGCGTTCACCCTGTTCGAGCTGTTCGAGCAGAAACTCGACAAGCACGGTGGCAATCTCACCCGCGCTGCGGTTGAACTGGCGAAGGACTGGCGCACCGAGCGTCGACTTGGCCGCCTCGAAGCCTTGCTCGCGGTCGCGGACAAGGCGACGTCACTGATCATCTCCGGTAACGGTGACGTGCTCGAACCCGAGCAAGGGCTGATCGCGATTGGTTCCGGTGGCCCTTTCGCACTCGCTGCGGCAAAGGCCCTGCTGGAGCACACCGAACTCGATCCGCGTGCAATTGTCGAGAAGGCATTGAACATCGCCGGCGACATCTGCATCTATACCAATCACAACGTCACGATCGAAGAACTGGGAATCGGGAATGGGGAATAGGGAATCGCAGAAGCGACGACCCGCCCGCTTTCACCATTTCCGATTCCCTGCTCCCCATTCCCGGCTTTCACATGTCTGAATTGACTCCCCGCGAAATAGTCAACGAACTCGACCGCTACATCATTGGCCAGAATGCGGCCAAGCGTGCCGTCGCGATCGCGCTGCGCAATCGCTGGCGGCGCATGCAGCTGGACCCCGCGCTGCGCGAGGAAGTCACGCCGAAGAACATTCTCATGATCGGCCCAACCGGCGTCGGCAAGACCGAGATCGCGCGGCGCCTTGCCGCGCTCGCAAACGCGCCGTTCATCAAGGTCGAGGCGACCAAGTTCACCGAAGTCGGTTATGTCGGCAAGGACGTCGAGCAGATCATCCGCGATCTCGCCGACAGCGCGGTCAAAATGATGCGCGAGCAGGCAAAATCGCGCGTGCGTTCGCAGGCCGAGGACCGTGCCGAAGAGCGCATTCTCGATGCGCTGCTGCCGCGTCGGCAGGGCGCCGGCTTCGCCAATGAGCCGCAGGCAGCCGATACGCGTGACGCGGATACGCGCCAGAAGCTGCGCAAGCAGCTGCGCGAAGGTGCGCTCGATGAGCGCGAGATCGAACTCGATTTCGCGATGAACGTCGGTGTCGAGATCATGGCGCCACCGGGCATGGAGGACATGACCAGCCAACTGCGCGGCATGTTCCAGTCGCTAGCCGGCCAGAAATCCCAGTCGCGCAAGCTGAGCATTGCGCAGGCACGCCCGCAGCTGATCGAGGAAGAAGCCGGCAAGCTCGTCAATGACGAGGACATCAAGACACAGGCGATTACCAACTGCGAGCAGAACGGCATCGTCTTCATCGATGAGATCGACAAGATCGCGCAGCGTGGCGAGTTCAGCGGCGCCGGCGTCTCGCGCGAAGGCGTGCAGCGCGATCTGCTGCCGCTGGTGGAGGGTTCGGCGGTGTCGACCAAGTACGGCATCGTCAAGACCGACCACATCCTGTTCATCGCTTCGGGTGCGTTTTCGCTGGCGAAACCGTCGGATCTGGTGCCGGAGCTGCAAGGCCGCTTCCCGATCCGCGTTGAACTCGCTGCACTTACCGCCGACGACTTCAGGCGCATCCTGAGCGAGCCACAGCATGCGCTGACCAAGCAATACACGGCCTTGCTCGCGACCGAAGGCGTGACTCTGGAGTTTGCGGCGGACGGCATCGTGCGCCTCGCCGAGATCGCGTTCCAGGTCAACGAGCGCACCGAAAACATCGGCGCGCGGCGCCTGCATACCGTGCTGGAGCGCCTACTCGACGAGATTTCCTATGCTGCTTCGGACCAGAGCGGCCAGCGCTACTGCATTGACGCGCCCTATGTCGATGCGCATCTGGGCGAGCTGGTCAAGGACGAGGATCTGTCGCGCTATATTCTCTAAGTCTGAACGACCCGTTCGGTCGCGACTTGCGACTGCGGGGCAAACGCCCGACCATACGCACATGAATACTGTCGTTCCCTTCAAAGCCCGTGGCGTACGCGCCGAATTGCGCGAAGCCTTCGAGCAGCGCATCCCGCTGCGCATCCTGCGTGAACGCCTGCAACCCGG
>JBDSFA010000339.1:0-8076 GCA_039919785.1 Dokdonella sp.
GCGACGCGCATCGACATCGATTTCGACATGCTGTTCGGTCCGGCCTACAAGGGCATCGTGCTTGCCGCGATTACCGCGGCCGCGCTGGCGCAACAGTGCGGCCGCGACCTGCCGTTTGCCTACAACCGCAAGGAAGCGAAGGACCACGGCGAAGGCGGCGTTCTGGTCGGCGCGCCGCTCAAGGGTCGCGTGCTCATCGTCGATGATGTGATCACGGCGGGCACCGCAATTCGCGAGTCGATCGAGCTGATCCGTCGCAACGGAGCGACACCGGCCGGCGTCTTGATTGCCCTTGATCGCGAGGAGCGCGGCCAGGGCACTCTGTCGGCCACGCAGGAACTGGAGTCCGAGCTAGGGGTGCCATGCTTCGCGATCGCGCGTCTGACCGATCTGCTCGTCTACGCAGCCGACAAACCCGAACTGGCCGCACATCGGCAAAGCCTGACCGACTATCGAACACGCTACGGCGTGTGAGCCCTCGCTCAGCGCAATCGCGCACCGCTCGCCTATACTCCGGCTCGGAGGAACCCGCCATGCGCTTATCGTTACCCGGTTTGATCTTTTTTGTCCTCGCCACCGGCGTGGCCATGTGCGCCCATGCCGGCAGCGGCGATCGCAATCGCTACAAATGGCGCGATGCCGCCGGCAACCTGCAATACAGTGATTCGTTGCCGGCGGAAGCCGCCAAGTACGGCTATGAAGTCGTCGGTCCACAAGGCATCGTGATCAAGCGCGTCGAGCGAGCCAAGACCGCGGCGGAACTCGCCGCAGCCAAGGTCTCTGCAGCAACTGCGCAGGTGCAGCAAAACAAGATCGCGGCGGACGAACGCGCCGACGAGCAGTTGATCTCCGGCTATCCAGAAGAAAGCGATCTCAAACGCACGCAGCAACAGAAGCTGGAAATGCTCGATCAGCAAATCGTGGCTGCGCAAATAAGTCTGCGCAGCCAGGAACAAGCGCTGGCCGACCTGCTTGGGCGTGCCGCCGACGAGGAGCGCAACAAGAAGACGCTTTCAGACTTCCAGGCGCGACAGTTGGCGAAGATGCGCAAGCAGGTCGATGACCAGCGGCTCACCGTCGAACGTCGCCGGAGCGAGCGCCAGAATGCCGTTGGCGCCTTCGACGCCGAGATTGCGCGCTATCGCGAACTGAAGGCGAAGCTGGCTGCACCACAGAGCGGCCAATAACTCACTGATTCCAGCGCCCTACCGACACTGTTCTGCGCGCAGCTCGGGCGCTTCAACGCTCCGGTCGCCTCCTGTGCGAAGTTGCCACCCCGTGCTGGCCACTGAAAAGGTTGACTCAGAACGGCAGCGGCAACGAGGGGTCGAGTGCATGCAACTGCACGCGAAACACGTCCTGGATACGTCTCAGCGCCTGCGCATTATCCGCATCAAAGCGCAGCACCAGTACCGGCGTCGTGTTCGACGCACGCACAAGACCCCATCCATCCGACCAGTCCGCGCGAACGCCGTCGATCGTGGTCAGACGCGCGCCCTCGAACTTCGCCTTGCGTGAGAAGGACTCCATGAAACGGTAGTGCTCGCCTTCATGCATCGGAATCTTCAGTTCCGGTGTCGAGACCCCTTTCGGCAACGTGTCGAAAATCGCCTGCGGCGTGCGCTGTTCGATGTCGCTGGCGAGAATTTCGAGCAGGCGTGCGGCCGCGTAGGTGGCGTCGTCGAAGCTGTACCAGCGCTCGCCGAAGAAAAAGTGACCGCTCATCTCACCCGCCAGCGCTGCGTCGGTTTCCTTCATCTTCGCCTTGATCAGCGAATGACCTGTGCGCCACATCAATGGGCTGCCGCCGTGTTGCAGGATCAGCGGCTGCAGGTGGCCGGTGCATTTGACGTCATAGATGATCGTCGCACCGGGGTTGCGGCTCAGGATGTCGATGGCGAACAGCATCAGCAGGCGATCCGGGAAGATCACTTCACCGCTCGCCGTGACGACCCCGAGGCGGTCACCATCACCGTCAAACGCGAGGCCGAGGTCGGCGCCGACCTGCTTCACCGACATGATCAGGTCCTGCAGATTGTGCAGATCCGACGGATCGGGATGATGGTTGGGGAAGGTGCCGTCGACATCGCAGTACAGCGGAATGACCTCGCAGCCGATGCCTTCGAGCACAGCCGGCGCGATCGCCCCTGGGATACCGTTGCCGCAATCGACGACCACCTTGAGCTTGCGTTCGATCTGGATGTCATCGGTTATGCGGCTGATGTAGTCCTGATTCACGTCGATCGTCTGCAGCCCGCCCATGCCTTCGACGAATCGCTCGGCCTCGATGCGCTTGTACAGGTTCTGAATCGCGTCTTCGGACAGCGTCTCGCCACCGAGTACGATCTTGAACCCGTTGTAGTCGGGTGGGTTGTGACTGCCGGTCACCGAGATGCAGGAGCCCGCGCGCAGATGAAAGGCCGCGAAATAGGTAACAGGCGTCGCCGCTGCGCCAATATCGATCACGTCCATGCCGGTCGAACGCAGGCCGGCGATCAAGGCTGCGACCAGGTCGGGGCCCGATAGACGCCCATCGCGGCCGATCACGATTTCGTGCAGGCCGCGATCGCGCGCCTCACTGCCGACGGCGCGACCGATGGCGCGCGCAACCCCGATCGTCAGGTTCTGACCGACCACACCGCGGATGTCGTACATGCGGAAAATGCTCGGGTCGACATTGACGACTTCTTCGCTCGCACGCTTTCTCGGCGGCGCCCCCTCCGCAGTCGCTTTCGCGACCTCGGGTGCTTTCGCCTCGGGCTTCTGTTTGATCGCTTCGGCCAGGGTCACTTCCGGCCCATCCGTTTTCGAAGGCCGTCGTAGCGTCGCCAGCGCCTGCGCGGCGCCCACCTGGCGCAGCCACAGCGCGACACCGCCGCCGAGCAGACACAACAGCGACATCAGCGTGACCAGCCCGAAACTTCGCGGGGTGACGATGAAGTAGTCGGGTTCAGCCTTGCCGATACGAAAACGCGATCCTGGAATCGGCTCACCCAAATCACCGATTGAATTGCCGCTTCTGGTGCCGACGGCAGCGATCAGCTGATCGCCACGGCCGTCACCTTGGCGCAAGTCCAGATGCGCGTTGCTGATCCAGGTCTGGCTGAAGGTCTGCAGAAACGGCGCGAACGGCAATTCGATCACCGCAAATGCGACCACCTTGTCATCCACGCGCGCCGGCAAGGCGAGCATCAGCTGCTGGCCCGCCTCAGGCTCGACCCGCATCTCGGCGGGTGGATGCTCCGGATGCACCTTGGCCTGCATCAGCGCAGCGGCTTTGGCGTAGCCAATCAGCTTGATGTCGCCCGACAGCACTTCGTCGAGAGCCGGGCTAAAAAACGTTACGTCGGTCGCACCCGGCAGTAATTGCTTCAGCGCGACCGCAGCGACCTCTCGACCCGGCGCACCCTCCTGCCGCAACGCCTGCTGCACGCCGGCATCGTCCAGAGCTGCCTCGGCGGCGAGATAGCTCTTCTCGATCTGGCTGGCAAGATCAGAAATGATCGTCGTGCGCGCACTCTCCGCCTCTTCGATACCGTGCTGCGTGCGCCATACGAGCAAGGCTTGCCATGCCAGAAATACGCCGAGCAGGAGGAGCAGCGTGCCCAGCGCAAGCGGCACCAGCACGCGCAGGCTCGGCGCAAAACGCTCAAGCAGCGCCTTCAATGGCGCCCGCTTTGCTTCCACTTGCTTGCTGTCGGCTTCGGCCATGTTTGCTTCATCATCCCGTTGACTATTGGGGTCCAGCGAACGTCGCGCCTGGAGCCTGCGTTGTTTGTGTTTGTCCGGCATGCCGCCGAACCAACCCTTGCGGGCGTGCCGCACCGGTACACCCGGTGCGCACTGCCCGGAGCCGCCACTCTTGCGCCCGCTTCAGTGTCGCCCCGAACTGCCGAAACCGCCCACCCCGCGCGCGCTCGGCGAAAAATCTTCGACCACTTCAAACGCCGCACGCACGATCGGCAAAATCACGAGCTGCGCGATCCGCTCCCCTGGCGCGATGGTAAAGCTCGCATCGGAGCGGTTCCAGCACGAAATCATCAGTGGTCCCTGATAGTCCGCATCGATCAAGCCGACCAGATTGCCAAGCACGATGCCGTGTTTGTGACCCAGCCCTGAGCGCGGCAGCACGATCGCGCACAGGTTCGGATCATCAATATGAATGGCAATGCCGCTCGGGATCAAGGCGCTGGCGCCAGCCTCAAGCGTCAACGGGTGGTCGAGCATCGCTCGCAGGTCAACGCCGGCCGATGCTGCCGTCGCCGGTGCCGGCAGCGGAAATTCGCTGCCAAGACGCGCATCCAGCACCTTCATCGCGATCTTTGTCATGTCCGCCCGCCCGCGCGCAGTTGCGCAATGCGCGCAACCAGCAGGCGCGCAAGTTCGCGTTTGTCCGCCTGCGCCAATTCCTCACGTCCGCCGGGCCAGAGCAACAGCAACGTGTTGTCCTCTCGCTCGAACCCGCAATCGGAGCCGACCTTGTTTGCCGCGATCAAATCAACGCGCTTGCGCTCGAGTTTTGCGCGCGCGTATTCCTCTACCCGCTCGGTCTCGGCCGCGAATCCGACCACGAATGGGCGTTCGGCCAGAGCCGCGACTTCCGCCAGGATGTCCGGGTTCTGCACCAGCGAGAGCTCCAGCGTACTTTCCCCGGCTTTCTTGAGTTTCTGCGGAGCGACGCTCTGCGGGCGGAAATCACCCACAGCCGCAGCAGCGACAAACACATCACTTTGAGCAACGCGCTCCAACACCGCGTCGCGCATTGCACGCGCGCTGCGCACGTCGACGCGGGTCACGCCGACCGGTGTTGCGAGCGCAACCGGACCGGCGATCAGCGTGACTGCGGCGCCCGCCCGCGCGGCTGCCTCGGCCACGGCAAAGCCCATGCGACCCGAGCTGCGGTTGCCGATGAAGCGCACCGGATCGATGTCTTCGTACGTCGGGCCAGCGCTGACGAGGAAGTTCAAACCGGCCAGTTCACGCGGTCCGCGCGCTGCCGCGAGTTCGGCGACGATTTCGCTGGCTTCGAGCAGACGGCCCGCGCCGAATTCGCCGCAGGCCTGGTCGCCGGAGGCAGGGCCGAACACGCGCACGCCGCGTTCGCGTAAAGCGGCAACGTTCGCCTGGGTCGCCGCGTGTGCCCACATTTGCTGGTTCATCGCCGGCGCGATTGACAGGGGTGACGACGTGGCCAAGCACAGTGTGGTCAACAGATCGTCCGCCTGACCATGCGCGAGCCGCGCAATGAGATCGGCTGAGGCGGGCGCGACCACGATCTCGTCGGCCCAGCGCGCCAGCTCGATATGGCCCATCGCCGCTTCTGCAGATTCGTCCCAGAGACTCGTGCGCACCGGATTGCCGGACAAGGCCTGGAAGGTCAACGCGGTGACGAAGCGCGCCGCATTCTCGGTCAGCACAACACGAACCTCGGCACCCGACTCACGCATACGACGCACGAGCTCGGCCGCCTTGTAGGCTGCAATTCCGCCGGAAATGCCCAGCAGCACACGCACGCCGGCCAGTTGGGGCGCCGCTTTGCCGAATCGCTCCGGCACATGTGTGGACCGTCGCGTCATGCGCACGACCGCCCGCTATGGACTGCCGCGTGATGGACGGCAGCGGGCAAACGCGCCGTGCGGGGTAAGGCCAAACCGTTCATGTAAGAGATCGCTGACAGGACGGAGAACCGCTAGCTTACTGAAAATCGCGCCGCGCGCCGCTCGGGCAGCCGTCGGCAGATGGCTAGAGTTAGACCATGCACCCATATTCCGACACCGCCCCCTTCCGCCGCATGGCCGTCAGGATCCATCGACTGGCCGCGGCAAGCCGCCTGACAGATTGGCCACGCCGTGCCAGCAACGGACCCACGACGGCATGAGCATCCGCGACTGGCCCGACGGTGAACGCCCACGCGAAAAGCTGCTTGCCCGCGGCGCGCAGGCATTGTCGGATGCCGAATTGCTCGCCGTATTCCTCGGCTCCGGCCGACGCGGGCAGAGTGCCGTCGATCTCGGCCGCAGCCTGCTGGTCGACGCAGGCAGCCTGAAAGCCCTGCTCGACACCCCGCACGAGAAGCCCTGCGTTGGCACCGTGGCCTGGTGCCGACTGCTTGGCGCGCTGGAACTGGGACGACGCTATCTCGACGCGGAACTGCGCAGCGGCGAAACCCTGTCCGACCCGGCAGCGAGTGGACGCTATCTCAAATCGCGACTCGGCGGCTATCCGTACGAAGTGTTCGGCTGCCTATTCCTCGACAATCGCCACCGCGTGATCGCGTTCGAGGAACTATTTCGCGGCACCATCGACGGTGCCAGCGTGCACCCTCGGGAGGTCGTGCGGCGCTGTCTTGTGCACAACGCGGCGGCGGTGATTCTCGCCCACAACCACCCCTCGGGTGTCGCCGAGCCGAGCGCGGCTGACCGCGCGATTACTTTGCGCTTGCGCGAAGCACTCGAACTCGTCGATGTGCGGTTGCTCGATCATTTCGTGATCGGCGACGGCACGCCCACCTCGCTTGCCCAGCGCGGCTGGATCTGAGCGCCTTGAGTCCGGGTAACTTCGCTTTTCGACCCTGCGGCATCCGTTGCCGCAGCGGCGCGCCTATACTCGGGCTCAGGTCAGGGACGAGATGTTCGAGCCGTGATACTCGGTTTCCCCCATGTATGCCCAGAGGACGAGACCGAACGGCGCCTGCCGGACGTCGCGTCGGCGCGCACCCTGCTCGGCACGCGTGCTGCGCTGCTGGACGCGTTGCTCGCGCGACGTCGCGCAGAATGGCAGACGCTCATCGTCAGCGCCGAGGACGAAACTCTTTTCGCGCGTACCGAGCAGGCTGTCCGTCTCGGCTATGCGCGACTCGCACTGCGCCACGGGCATCTGGGTGGCGACTTCCACGCGTATCACAACGAAGGCCACATCCTCGAAATCTGTGGTGGGCGCATCGACCGTCTGATCGAAGCGAACGGCCTGCGCTCGTTTTCACTGCGTGATCTTTGCGCACTGATGGTGTTCGGCGCAGGCCACGATTTGCGCCAGCGCGAAGCCCAGCAGCTGGTCGCCGGTGTTGGGGCGAACGAACGCGCGAGCATTGACGAGACGCGCCGCATTCTCCAGATCTGCGGCTTCTCGGAGGACCGCGACGCGGACATCTTCGCGGCACTGGAACTGATGATTGCCGGCAGCACCTTCGATGCGCGTCCGCCGCCCGGCGGTCACCTCTATAACGCGGCCGATCTGGTGCAGAGCGGCGGTGCGCTGGCGGCGAAACTCGATCAGACCCTCGATATCCGCCGCCCCGACTGGTGCGCTGACGCGCAGATTGTGCATGCGCAACGACTGGCGCTGATCGCCGCGGACCTCGATACCGCAAACGTCGCCGAACCGTTCCGTCAGTTTGCGACGACGGCAGAAAACCTGTGCCGTGAACGTGAAATGCTCAGTGGCCGCTCGCTCGACGCGGGTGAGAGTGCGCTCCCGGTCCTGGGCTTCCTCACCGACGGCCAGGACCACTTCTTCTTCGATTTGCACCGCTTCCACTCGGAGCCCGGCCGCGCCGCATTCGAGAGCGGCAAGCAGGCCAACGCCCCGAAACTAAAGGCTTTGTGCATGGGCGTGCGCGCACGCATCGCGATCCATGGCGCACCGGCCAACGGCGACCAGATCATTGCGGCGTATCGGGAAACCCTGAAAGACCTGCTCGATTGAGTCGACGGAATATCGCCGCACCCGTGCAGCCAGGGCGAGGTGGGCATTCCGCCAGCCACCAACGCCAGACTCGTTGCACTCCGCTACCTGGCCGGAGCCGCTGTTGCGGCGATGGCAGGTGTGCAAGGTAAAGATTTCTCATGACAGCCCCTGACAGTAGCAAGGCGGCGGCATTCGTGGCGGGGCAATCGCCATTCACTGATTTCGGGAACGGCGCGCAGACGGCTACAATACGCGGCTATCCAAGCGATCTGACCCGGTGAAAGACCAACTGCACGACCTCGTTCTCGAAGCGATTGCCGCACTTTGCGCGGACGGCACATTGCCGACCAGCACCCAGCCCGTTTTCGTTGTCGAGCGCAGCAAGAGCCG
>JBDSFA010000441.1:0-5663 GCA_039919785.1 Dokdonella sp.
ACTCCTCCAGTTTCTTTGCATCGCTGCAGCGAACCCAGCGCGCGGTGACGACGCCGACGTTCTCGAACGCAGACTCGACGCTGTATTCATCCTTGAGGCGATAGGCGACGACTTCGAACTGCAGCACACCGACTGCGCCCAGAATCAGGTCGTTGGACATCAGTGGGCGGAAGAACTGGGTCGCGCCTTCCTCTGACAACTGCGCCAGACCCTTCTGCAGCGCCTTCATCTTCAGTGGATCGCGCAGACGCGCGCGGCGGAACAGTTCCGGTGCGAAGTTCGGGATACCCGTGAACGACAGCGCTTCGCCGGCGGTGAAGGTGTCGCCGATCGAGATCGTGCCGTGATTGTGCAGGCCGATCACGTCGCCGGGGTACGCAGTCGCGACGATCTCGCGATCGGACGCCATGAAAGTCAGCGCATTCGCGATACGCACTTCCTTGCCGCTGCGCACATGAAGCATCTTCATGCCGGCGTCGTAACGCCCGCCACACACGCGCAGGAAGGCGACGCGATCGCGATGCATCGGGTCCATATTCGCCTGGATCTTGAACACGAAACCGCTGAGCTGTTCCTCATCCGGCGATACCTGGCGTGTCGTAGTCGAGCGAGAACGCGGCGAAGGCGCGTGCTCGACGAAAAAATCGAGCAGCGGCTGCACGCCGAAATTGTTGACCGCGGAGCCGAAGAACACCGGTGTCTGCCGGCCGGCGAGATACTCATCGAGGTCGAACGGATGCGATGCGCCCTGAACCAGCTCGAGTTCCTCGCGCAGTTCCGCCAGCATCGGGCCGCCGATACGCGCGGCCAGGGCGGGATCGTCGAGTCCCTTGAAGATGGTCGAATCCTGACGCGTGAAATTGCGTCCGGGTTCGTACACATGCACCTCGTCCAGCAGCAGGTGGTACACGCCCTTCAAGCGCGAACCCATGCCGAGCGGCCAGGTGATCGGCGCGCACGGAATGCGCAATACCGATTCCACCTCGTCGAGCAATTCGATTGGCGCGCGTCCCTCACGGTCGAGCTTGTTGATGAAAGTCATGATCGGCGTATCGCGCAAGCGGCATACATCCATCAGCTTGATCGTGCGCTCCTCAACGCCCTTGGCGCAGTCGATGACCATCAGCGCCGAATCGACCGCGGTCAGCACGCGGTACGTATCCTCGGAGAAGTCCGCGTGGCCCGGCGTGTCGAGCAGGTTGACGATTTTGTCATCGTACGGGAATTGCATCACTGAGCTGGTCACCGAGATGCCGCGCTCCTTTTCGAGCGCCATCCAGTCCGAAGTCGCATGGCGCGCGGCCTTGCGCGACTTCACCGAGCCGGCCATCTGGATCGCGCCGCCGAACAGCAGCAGCTTCTCGGTCAGCGTCGTCTTGCCCGCGTCGGGATGCGAAATGATCGCGAATGTGCGGCGGCGGTGGGTTTCGGTCAGATGATCAAGCATTGCGGCAAGGCGTCAGGGGAAAACGGTCAATGATATCAAGTTGGCGCCGTTCCCACCCAAAACTGGCTCGCATGCGGCTGTCCGGGTGAAGATCCGGGCTCTGCGACTCAACGGACGTCCGAGGCGGCTACCGGCAAGCTGCGGGATACCGGCGGATATGACTATTCGTCATACGGACGTATAGACGTCTATACGTCTATTGACCGCGGCGGGCTCGGCAGCTAGAGTGCACGCACTGCTCATCAAGACCGGCTGAGGGACAGGCCCTTTGACGCCGGGGCAACCTGCGAAGACGCAAGTCTTCGTCGTGGTGCCAACTCCCGCGGGGACGCGTTGTTGCGTCCGCCGAGAGATGAGTTGCAGCGTCGTCCGCGCAGGTGGCTGCCCGGTGCTGCAATCCGTTTCCGGTTTTCCGTGGTCGATGGGCGAACCGGAGATCCGTGATGACCTTGCAAGCTGCCTCCCTCGCCATTGGGCCCGACTGTCATCCCGCGTTTGCCGCGAGCGCAGCGGATTTCGTTTCGCTGTCATCCATTCCGGCGACCGTCATTGCGCTCGATCGGCGCGACGGCGAGCAGGTGCTGCAACTGGCGCCGACATATGCCGAGGGCGTGCACGACGTGCGCGTGCGCTGGACCCTGCACGGTGCGGCGAATGCGCCGGTCATCGTCGTGCAGGGCGGCATCTCGGCAGATCGGCACGTCGTGTCCGATTCGGATCATGTAGGCTGGTGGGACGCATTGGCAGGGTCCGGTCGCGCGATCGACACGAACCGCTTCCGTGTGCTGTCGATCGACTGGCTTGAGCGCGTCGATCTCGGTGATGCAGTCGCCGTGTCGACTGCCGATCAAGCGGACGCGTTGGCGGCGCTGCTGGTCGCGCTCGACATCGGCCGCATTCATGCCTTCGTCGGTGCATCCTATGGTGCGATGGTCGGGCTCGCTTTCGCGGCGCGACATCCACGCCATGCCTGCCGGCTGGTCGCGATTGCCGGCGCACATCGCGCACATCCGCTCAGCGTCGCGCTGCGCAATGTTCAGCGCGAGATCGTGCGTCTCGGCGATCGGCTCGGTGACGCCGCAGCAGGGCTGGATCTAGCACGCCGCCTCGCGATGACCACGTACCGCAGCGAGCGTGAGTTCGCCGAACGCTGCGCCGCAGCTCCTGTTTTCGACAGCGAAGACGGGCGCCACCATTTCGCCGAGGAGGACTGGCTCAAGGCAGCCGGCGCACGTTTTGTACAGCACTTCAGTGCGCAGCGCTTCCTCGCCTTGTCCGAATCCATTGACCTGCATGCTGTCGCACCGGAAGACGTGCACCTGCCAACCACCCTGATCGGCATTGCCTCCGACCGCGTCGTTCCACTCGCGGATCTGTGCGACCTGCAGCGTCGCTGTGGTGCGGCGGCGACCTTGCATGTAATTGATTCGCGCTACGGCCATGACGCATTCCTCAAGGAAGACGTGCAGATCGGCGCGCTGCTGCACGAAGTCCTGAATCCCCTTGGAGCTTGACATGAGTTTTGGAGCCTGACATGAGTTCATCGTCCTGTACCCGCGCCGTGCGCGCGGGCATCGAGTCCGACACCCAGCACGGCGCGGTCGTGCCGCCGCTGCACTTGAGTACGAACTACACGTTCGAAGGTTTGGGCCGCAAGCGCCAGTACGACTACTCGCGCAGCGGCAATCCGACGCGCGATCAGCTCGGCGCCGCGCTCGCCGATCTGGAAGAGGGTGCCGGTGCGGTCGTCACCGCAAGCGGCATGGCGGCAGTCGCGCTCGTGCTCGAGCTCGTGCCCGCCGGAGGTCTCGTGCTCGCCGCACATGACTGCTACGGCGGCACCTGGCGATTGCTCGATGCTTGGTCGAAGAAGGGACGCTTCCGCGTCGTGTTCGCCGACCTCAGCGATCCTGCAAAGCTCGGTGAGGCCCTCGCGCAAAAACCCGATCTGGTCTGGGTGGAAACGCCGTCCAATCCGCTGCTGCGCATCACCGACGTGCGGCGTGTTGCGCAAGCCGCTCGCGCCGTCGGTGCGCGCTGCGTAGTCGACAACACCTTTCTTTCGCCGGCATTGCAGCGCCCGCTTACGCTTGGTGCCGACATCGTTGTGCATTCGACGACGAAATACATCAACGGCCATAGCGATGTCGTCGGCGGCGCGGTGATTGCGAAGGACGCAGACACCGCCCAGCAATTGACGTGGTGGGCCAATTGCCTCGGCCTCACCGGCGCGCCGTTCGACAGCTTCCTGACCTTGCGGGGCTTGCGCACCCTGGGTCCGCGCCTGCGCGCGCATGAGGAAAATGCCGCACGCATCGCTCACCTTCTGCAGGATCACGGGGCGGTGACGAAGGTCTATTGGCCCGGCCTGCCGACGCACCCCGGTCACACGCTTGCGGCACAGCAGCAGAGCGGCTTCGGCGCCATGCTGAGTTTCGAACTTGAGGGCGGTCTTGATGCGATCGAAGCATTCCTGGATGGCCTGAAGTATTTCTCGCTGGCCGAGTCGCTCGGTGGTGTCGAAAGCCTGATTGCACACCCGGCCACGATGACGCATGCCGCGATGACGCCTGACGCCCGTCGTATCGCTGGCATCAGCGATTCATTGCTGCGCGTGTCGGTCGGCATCGAAGACGGCGCGGATCTGTGTGCGGATATCGAAGCGGCGCTCGCGCGTGCGCAGGCACTGGAACCCAAACGCAAGGTACGTGCATGAGCGTGCTGCCCAAATACATCGCTGCGGCGAACGACACCGCAGTCGTGCTGCTTGGAACCGGCGTGGTCGGTGGTGCATTGTTGCGTCTGCTGACGACGCCAGCAGCATCTGCCGTGTATCTGGTCGGCGCGGCCAATTCGACGCGGCAGATTTTCAATGCACGCGGCATCGTGCCGATCCACGTGCCGACCCTATTGCAGACGACTGCTGCAGGCCGGAATGAAGCCGACCTGCTGGCGGCCCTCGATGCGAGCGGTGCCGCGCATCGCGTCATCGTCGACGCAACCGCGTCGGATGAAACGGCAGCGCGACATGCGGTGTGGCTCGACGCGGGCTATCACGTTGTCAGTGCAAACAAGGCTGCGATTGGCGAAGGTCTCGTCAGCTGGCGCGCCGTGCACGAGGCGAGCGCGCGCGGAGGCGTGGAATACGGCGATGCCGCGACGGTAGGTGCTGGGCTGCCGGTGTTGTCGACCTTGCGCCGCCTGCGTGAGTGCGGCGATCGCCTGCGCATACTCGAAGGTGTGTTTTCCGGTTCACTGTCATGGCTGTTCAACCGCTTCGACGGCAGCCAGCCGTTCTCGGCCTTGTTGCACGAGGCGCGTGCGTTCGGCTACACCGAGCCCGATCCGCGTATCGACCTCGGCGGTGCTGACGTGGCGCGCAAGCTGCTGATTCTCGCGCGTGCTGGCGGGCACGCGATCGATTCATCGCAGGTCGAAATCGAGAGTCTGGTGCCCGCGCATCTTCGCGAACTCGATGTGCCGACGTTTCTCGCACGCGCCGACGAGCTCGATGCCGCGCTCGAGGACCGCCGCGCGCGTGCTGCAGAAACCGGATGCGTGCTGCGATTCCTTGCTCGGCTTGACCAGCACGGTGCCGCCCGCGTGGGCCTTGCCGAGGTGGCAACGAGTCACCCGGCTGCGCGTCTTGCCGGCACCGACAACCTGTTTGCACTGAGAACCGAGCGCTATCGCAAACAGCCGCTGGTGATCCAGGGTCCGGGCGCGGGACCCGAAGTTACGGCGCAAGCGCTGCTCGGAGATTTGCTGTCGCTGCGATCGCTTGTGTGATGTACCTGTAGGAGCGGCTTCTGCCGCGATGCTTTCGCTTGGAGCAGCACCATCCCCACCTAAATCCTGCCCTTGAAGGGGAGGACTTCAAAGCAGGGTGCTCAAGCCCTCCTCTTCAAGGGGGTGAAGAGGTGCGTTTGCGGACCACTAGTCCGCGCACCGATGAACACGCGAAGGCTGTGCCTGACGGTCGGGGGCGTTGGGTGGGGATGGGGTTGATGCGATGTAACGCACATGGCGACCCGCTGCTCTTCTCCCTCTCCCCTGCGGGGAGAGGGTCGGGGTGAGGGGGCGTGTGGCGTGCATCGCTTCGTGTTCCCCTCACCCGCCGCGCTATGCGCGTCGACCTCTCCCCGGCGGGGAGAGGTAAATACGGCATCCCTGATGCAAGCCCTTCCCCAAGAAGCCAGGGTTTGCTGCGGATGGT
>JBDSFA010000255.1:0-9333 GCA_039919785.1 Dokdonella sp.
CGCATAGCCGCAGCGTCGACATCGGCTCCTGCGCACTGTCGCCGGTGTGCAGGTTGCGCGTGCTACCCGACACTTTTGTGCAGGCGCAGGTATTGCAGATGCCCATGCGACAACCGGATGCGGGCGCAAGCCCGGCCGCCTCGAGGCCTTCCAGCAACGACTGGCCGCGCGACAGCTGCAGTGTGCGGCCGCTGCTCGCGAGGTTCACCTGCACGCTTGCGGCGTCATCAACGACACGCGCTGGCGGACTGAAGGCTTCGGACTGGAACGAGTGCACGTGTCCGACGAGCACGTCGCGCGCCGCGGCGACAAACCCGTTCGAGCCGCAGGCGAATACCTGTCGCGCGGGCAGTTCGTCAACCAGCGAAGACAACAGCGCCGCATCGATACGCCCATCACACTCGTTGGCGCGCAGCGCGGCTTCGCGCGTCAGCACGAATTGCACCGAGAAGGAGGCATGCTTTGCAGCGAGCGCACGCAGTTCATCCGCAAAGCACAATTCGGTGCGCGTGCGTGCCCAGTACAGCAAGGTCACCGGAACCTGCATACCTTGCGCGGAAAGGGACCGGATCATCGCCATCAACGGCGTGATGCCGCTGCCCGCGGCGAGGAACAGCCATGCGCCCTGCACGTGCGCGGGCAAGGTCATTTCTCCAAACGCCTGACCCAGATCAAGCACATCACCGACGCGCGCATTGCGGCACAGGTGTCGGCTCAGCTTGCCGCCTTCAATGGCCTTGACCGTGATCGAAATGCGGCCGTCGGCACGCGGAATGTCGGTAAGGCTGTAGCTTCGCGTGACGCGCCTGCCATCGACCTCGGCGCCGATATTGACGTGCTGGCCGGGGCAGAAACCGCCCCAGTGCCGGTTCGGCTTGAGACGCAAAGTCACCGCGTCGCTTGATGCTGCCTGCAAAGCGTCAACGCGTGCCATCGGCCGATCCCAGGACCATGCCGGATGGATACGGGATACCCAGAAATCAAAGGCTTGCGAAGCCGCCAACGGCTTGATCAAACGCCGCAGGAGCGAAGGAGATGGACCAGAATCGAGTTTCATGTCGCTACTATACACGCGAGAATACGATTGTGTATACGCGTGTATATTAAAGATCCCGCTTAAGATGCCGCATTCTCCGGCCCAAGCCATGCCCAGCCACGTGACCCCGCATTCCCATGCCGCCGACACCGACCACAACCCCGGCCGGAAGGCGTCGATTTCCCGCGATGACTTGATTGCTGCGGCCCTGAAATTGATCGGACCGCATCGCGGTGTCTCCAGCCTGAGCCTGCGCGAAGTCGCACGCGAAGCCGGGATCGCACCCAACAGTTTCTATCGCCAGTTTCGCGACATGGACGAACTGGCCGTCGCCCTGATTGATCTGGCCGGGCGCTCCTTGCGCAAGATCGTCGGCGCAGCGCGGCGGCGACAGACCACCGGTCGCGGCATCGTGCGTGGCTCGGTCGAGGCGTTCATGGAGCAAGTGCGTGCCGACGACAAGCTGCTGCACGTGTTGTTGCGCGAAGGCACGGTCGGGTCGGACGCGTTCAAGCAGGCCGTCGATCGCGAGCTGACTTTCTTCGAGGAGGAACTGCGCGCCGATCTCGTGCGCCTGTCCACTGCGGACAAGGTCACGCTGCACGAGCCTGCGCTGGTGGCCAAGGCGATCACACGATTGGTATTTGCGATGGGCGCCACCGCGATGGATCTGCCGCCGGACCGCGATCAGGAATTGATCTCTCAGCTGACCCAGATGGTTCGCATGATCCTCGCCGGCTCGCGCACGGTGGCGGCGGAGTAGTCCAGCCAACATCGCGCTGACTAGAGCGGCGCGAACAATTCGGCGAGATCCGCTTCCTCGAAACGCGTCGCCTGCGTGCTGCCGCCATCGAGCACGGCGCGCGCGAGTTCCGCCTTGCGCTGCTGCAGGGCCTGGATCTTTTCTTCGACCGTGCCGGCGCAGATCAATTTGTAGACGAACACCGGCTTGTCCTGGCCGATGCGATGCGCGCGGTCGGTGGCCTGCGCCTCGACGGCGGGATTCCACCATGGGTCGTAGTGGATCACGGTGTCCGCTGCGGTGAGGTTGAGGCCGACGCCGCCGGCTTTGAGACTGATCAGGAAAATCGGCACGTCGCCCGCCTGGAAGCGGTTGACGAGTGCGGCGCGATGGGTGCCCGGCGTATCCCCGGTCAACATCTGGAAATGCAGCTTGCGTTGATCAAGCGCGCTCGCGATGAGCGCAAGCATCTCGGCGAACTGGCTGAACACGAGCACGCGACGCCCTTCGTCGACGAGGCTGGCAAGCACGTCGAGCAGATAATCGAGCTTGGCCGACAGCTTGACGCGCTTGGCGCCCTCAAGTTTGACCAGGCGTGGATCGCAACAGGCCTGGCGCAACTTCAGCAAAGCATCGAGCACGATGATGCCGCTCTGCGCGAGTCCGCGTTTCTTCACTTCTTCGAGCACGCGTTCGTGCTGAGCGAGACGCAGGGTTTCATAGAGCTCCCGCTGGTCCCCCTCGATTTCGATGCGCCGGACGATCTCGGTCTTCGGTGGAAGTTCGGTGAGCACGTCCTCCTTGCGGCGGCGTAGCAGCAGAGGCGCGATGCGGCGCTTGAGGCGCTCGCGCTTTTCGTCGTCGCCGTGCTTCTCAATCGGTGTGCGGAAGAACTTGGTGAAGCGCTTGTCGTCACCGAGCAGGCCCGGCTCGACCGCATCGAACTCCGCCCACAACTCGCCGAGATGATTTTCCAACGGCGTGCCGGTCATCGCGATGCGTTGGCGCGCGTTGAGTTCGCGCACGACCTTCGCGACCTGGCTCTTCGCGTTCTTGATCGCCTGCGCTTCATCCAGCACGAGCACCGAATATTCATGTGCGATCAGGGCCTCGCGATCACGCAGCAGCAGCGGGTAGGTTGTAATGACGAGATCGTGCTGCGGAATTTCCTCATGCAGCCCGCCGCGTTCGGGACCGTGCACCACGAGCACGCTGAGATCGGGTGCGAAGCGCTGGGCTTCGCCGTGCCAGTTGGCGACGAGGCTTGTCGGCGCGAGCACGAGCGCGGGTTTGTCGAGGCGCCCGCGTTGTTTCTCCGCGAGCAGATGCGCCAGTACCTGCACCGTCTTGCCCAGACCCATGTCGTCGGCAAGGATGCCGCCGAGTCCCGCGTCGGCGAGAAAACCGAGCCAGGCCAGGCCGTCGCGTTGATAACCGCGCAGGGTCGCGCGGAATCCTTTCGGCTCAATCGCCGGTTCACGCGGTGCACGCTGACGTTCGAGTTCGGCGCGCAGACGTTCGCCACCCTGCCACGGCCGCTGCATGCCCTGCGCGAGCTGGTCGAGCACGTCCGCCTGCGCGCGCCGCAGGCGCAGCGCGCCGTCCTGTTCGACGAATGCGCCTTGCAGCCATTCGAGCAGGGGCGCGATCAGTTCGCGCAACTTCGCCAGCGGCAGTGGCACGCGCCGACGCGCATCGAGCGGGACCAGCCAGACCGCGTCCTCGGCTTCGCCCTTGCGCGGCGTCATCGGGAATCCCGGGTCGGATAACAGGCGATGCAGCACCGGCAGGAGATCAATGCGCTCGCCGCCAATGTCGACACCCAATCGCAGGTCGAACCACGGATTGCCCGACTCCTCGTCGACCTCGGCATGCCAAGCGTCCGCCTCGGGCTCGTCGAGTAGATCGAACGGGAAACCCTGGTCTGATTCGAGACGAAAACCCAGATCACGCAAGCGCGGCGTCAGAGCGAACACCTGGTCGGCACCGGCAAGCTGGTCGCGCCCGTGTTCGATCACGAAGTCGTTGTCGCTGAGCGCATCGCGCGGGACGCCGGGCAGGCGCCCGAACAGTTCGGCCGGCACCAGTCCGATTTCATCGAGACGTTCGCTCGCGGCGATTTCGCTCGCGCGATCACGCACGATCTCGATCACGCGATTGCCTTCGCGCCGACGCTCGCGCGGTGGCGCTGGAAACATTGGCAGGCGCACGCCGCCGTAGTCGAATCCGAGGCGCACCAACCCCGCCTGGTAGCGCACGCCGCCTGGCCCAGTCAGCGGCAATGCGCGCAGAGTCAGCACCGGTACCGGACTGGACTCGCGCTGTTCGATTTCACCGGCGACATCGGGCTTGGGCAAGGTCGCCAACAGCGGCGCCTCATGCCAGCGCGCCATCAGGAGCGGCACCTGCTCCGGCAGCAAAGATGGCGCACGCAGGACTGCTTCGGCGAGACGCACCTCGCCATCGACGCGACCGATCTGGCGCGTCTGCGGATCGCAATACCAAAGTCCGCCCATGCGCAGCAAGCGCGTATTCGGTGCCGCCGCATCGACACTCAGCACGAGCTTCTGGGTGCCATCCTCACGCGCGTCCCAGCCGATGCGCAGGGCCCTGCTGGGGGCCGACTGCAAGCGTCCACTGGCAGGCTTGTCGAAAAAGCACGGCAGGGCAGCCAGCAATTCCACGAGCAGGTTTTCATCATCGGCGTCATGCAGTTCGAACCAACCGCTGCCCGCGCCGATCGACGGCGTGCGCATGCGAAGGTTCGCAATCAGGCGGAAGTCGTCGCCACGAAGTGCAGCCCACGGCGCCGGTTGGCCATACGATGCCTGTATCGGTTGCGGTGCAGTGAAGCCGCCGCGTTTGCCGACCTTCAGCCAGACGGCCTGCGCCTGCAAAGTCGGCAGTGCGCCAAGACTCGTGCGCAGAACGATGCCGCAAACGCGCGCGGACTTGGTCGCATCGGGCGCAATCGCGGTGGTGGCAGCGTGCAGCGGCGCGTGCGGTTGCAACGCTTCGAGCCATTGTTTCCACGGCCCGAGTTGTGGGCCGGCCCGCGGCGCGATATCCACAGCAGGATTGGCGATGCCGCCGCGCAACACATACAGCGCCGTTGCGGCGACATGCTTGCACTCGAACTCGACCGGGCAGGTGCAATAGCTGTCGAGCTGGACGCGCGCACCTTCACCAATCAGCCGCAAACCTGCGATATAGGGATGCGGCGCGCTGCCTTTGACCTTGCCGATCAAGGCGCCCTCGCCCTTGCCCGGCTCGTAGTGGGTGGCGAGCACGCGTCCGCGGCGCACATAGTCGGCGCCTTTCTCGAGCGTACGCTTGTCCATCAGCGACGTGAGCTGGCGCGACAACAATTGGCGGAAGGTGATCTCGTCCACGAGGCATGCACGGTCGAAGGCAACTTTTGATGGTGCCTTGCCGGATGCCTGCGCGTCCAGCGTTCTGCCAGCTATTCAGATCGACAAATGGGTCAACGCGCGCGTCAACACCGTGTGTGCGTCGGCTGCGATTGCGCGGAACTCGACCGATATGCGCATGTCGTCGACGACTCGACGCCAGAACACCTGCGCCATGCGCGCGGCATCGAGCCAATCGGCGTTGTGCTCGGGTGTCGGCATCGTGATTTCGTAGCGGCGCTCGACGATCTCGCCACTGCTGGCCGGGCGAAAACGCATCGGCAGCATGTCGTAGATCGGAGCCAGCGGCAGCGGTCGGCTGTCGACGAGTTGCAGCGCCGCGTTGCCCAAGTGCATGTCAGTGTTGGCGATCAGCGCGCCATACCAGGAGAAGACGCGCAGACAGCGCGCATCATCTGCATCGAGCCAACCATCGCGTTGCAGCTGTGGTGCGAAACGCCACCAGTCAATGCGGCCATGGCCATAAAACGCCGCGTCCAGCGCGAACAGCGAAACAAGGCCGCGGCGGCCACGCGCAGGTGTGCGATCGAAACGAGTCGATTGCAGGAACACACGGCCGTCAGCTTGGATCGTTTCGCTGCGTGCCGCTGGCAGGCCATGCTCGTGCAGCACCTCACACGCATGGTGCTCGCAGATCAGCAAATCAGCCCAGCGCCTTCCGTTGGCTGTATTGATGCGATCGCTGAACTTGACGATGACGGGGGTGTTGATGTCTCCCCGGCGCAGGGAAACCGCAAACTTCGCTTGCTCGCCGCCCGCTGAAGAGCCAACGTCCTCGCCGCGCAAGGCCGCGTCAGCGAGTTGTGGATAGCGTGTCGCGCGCTGCTCGATGGGGATGCCATCGGTCGGAACAAGAATTTCCTGCAACGCGCGTTGCAGCGACGCCTCACCGAGCACGAGATCGCCGGGCGCGTCGTCGCCATGCCGGAGCAGACCGAGTACGACATCGTCGACGCGCCAGCGCAGCAGATCTTCGGGTGCGTCGATGTCGGCAGCGACGCGACGCGCAAACGCACGGCCGAGGAATCCCTGCGGGCGCTGATCGTCGAGGAACCAGGGTAGACCCGGGAACAAGCCAGATGCCAGCTCGTCATGCAGGAAAGCCGGACGCGGATCGGTGGACGCGAAGTAGTACTCGTCGCGCTGCAGCGCATGCAGCTCACCGAGTGTCTGCGACTTGCCGTCTGCGTCGATGCGGTACAACGGCCAGTGACTGCCCGCGCGCGCGATGTCGCGCATGAGTGCGTAGCGCGATGCTCGCGCACGTCCGATGTGCACGATGCGAGGGTCCGACAGCAGACGCGAAACCGTGGGCTGGCTGATGCCGAGTTCGGTCGCTATCGCGACAGCCGGCTGCGCGCCGCGGATGCGCAGCAGGGTTTGCAGTTGCATGAACCGGACATCGCTCATGGGAGCGATTGAATAGATTAATGAATAGATAGCCAAGAGTTGAGATCTCGCCACCCATCATGGGTAACGGATCCAACTCATTGAATTTAATTAAATAATAAGACTATAAACTGAGCGGCCAATAGTCAGCGCGCCCGCCAACTCGGCGAATATTGAATAGATTTATCCCGATTTTGCACATCAGGTCACGCGGCTGCCCGCTCGGCTGCCGGATTGCGCCACGCACTCAACAGGTCGTCCTGACGTTTCATCGCATCGGCATGGTGGCGTTCCTTGACGTGACCATAGCCGCGGATGTGCTCCGGCACCGACGCAATATCGACCGCAAGCGCATGATTGTCGCCGTTCAAGCCGGCGAGCAATTCATCCAGCGTCTTGCGGTAGTCGACGATCAGCTGACGTTCCATCCTGCGCTCGGCGGTGTAGCCGAAAACATCGAGTGCACTACCGCGCAGGCCACGCAGTTTGGCGAGGATCTTGAACGCGCCGAACACCCAGGTGCCGTACTCGGCCTTGCGCAAGTTGCCGTCTGCGTCTTTCCTGGCGAACAGCGGCGGCGCGAGGTTGAAATGCAGCTTGAAGTCGCCCTCGAAGGTTTCGCGCAGGCGCTTCTCGAAATCGCCGCTGGTGTACAGGCGCGCGACTTCGTATTCGTCCTTGTAGGCCATCAGCTTGAATGCGTAACGCGCGACGGCTTCGGTCAGCGACGTGATGCCTGGTGTCTTCTGTTCCTCCACCGCGCGCACCTTGTCGACCACCGTCTTGTATTGCTGCGCATATGCGATGTTCTGGTAGTCGGTCAGGAACGTGATGCGCCTTGCGATCTGCTCGTCGAGCGTTGCGCTGAGCGTCGCATCATCGAGCGCGGCTGTGTCGCCCGTCACCATCACCGTCGACGCGTTCGCAGCGCGGCGCACCGGCAGTGCCAGCGCAATCGCGCCGGACGGCAGATGCGGATTCGGAAGTCCCGCCGCCTTGCGCACCGCAACGATGTCGTACGCTGCCATGCGGCCCCAGTTGAACGCGGTCTTGTTCATCTCGATCGCCGCGCCATTGAGTTCGATCGCGCGCATCAGCGCATCGTGCGAAACCGGCACCCAGCCTTTCTGCCAGGCGTAGCCGAGCATGAAGAGATTCGCCGCAATGGTGTCGCCGAGCAACGCCGTCGCAAGCTCCGTTGCGTCAACGAGCTCGGGCTTGTCACCACCGAGCGCCGTGGTTACGGCATCGACAATCTGCTGCGCCGGGAACTGCATATCCGGCTTCATTGTGAACGTGCCGGGCATCGCCTCGTAGCTGTTCAACACCACATGCGAACGTTGCGCGCGGATCTTCGACAGTGCCCAGTAGTCGTTGACCACAACCATGTCGCACCCGAGCACGAGATCAGCTTCGCCCGCCGCGATACGAACGGCGTTGATGTTCTCGGGCGTCTTCGCGATGCGCAGGTGGCAAGTCACTGCCCCGCCCTTCTGCGCCAGGCCCGTCTGGTCGAGCACGGTGCTGCCCTTGCCTTCCAGGTGCGCAGCCATACCGATCAGGGCACCGATCGTGACGACGCCGGTGCCGCCGATACCGGTGACGAGGATGTTCCACGGCTGCGCCAGGTCGCTGGCGAAGGACGGCAGCGGAAGCGTCGCGAAATCGACCTCGACCTTGCCCTTCTTCTTCTTGAGCGAACCACCGACGACCGAGACGAAGCTCGGGCAGAAGCCCTTCACACAGGAATAATCCTTGTTGCAGCCGCTTTGGTCGATCTCGCGCTTGCGCCCGTATTCGGTTTCCTTCGGTAGCACCGACACGCAGAACGATTTCTCGCCGCAATCACCGCAGCCTTCGCACACCAGCGAATTGATGAAGACGCGCTTGTTCGGATCGACCATCTTGCCGCGCTTGCGCCGACGACGCTTCTCGGTCGCGCACGTCTGGTCGTAGATCAGCACGCTGGTGCCGGGAATCTCGCGCATGCGCTTCTGCACCGCGTCCAGTTCGTCGCGATGGATGAATTCCACGCCGCGGGGAAATACTTCCGGCTGCGACCATTTCGCGATGTCGTCGCTGACCACGATGATCGCCTGCACGCCTTCGCTGCGCATCTGGTGCGCGATGTCCGGTACCGTCAGCGTACCGTCGACGGGCTGGCCGCCGGTCATCGCGACCGCATCGTTGTAGAGAATCTTGTAGGTGATGTTGACCTTGGCCGCGATCGCCTGGCGCACCGCGAGCGAACCGGAATGGAAATACGTTCCGTCACCGAGGTTCTGGAACACATGTCGGGTTTCGGTGAACGGCGACTGGCCGCACCACGTGGCGCCTTCACCGCCCATCTGGGTGAAGGTGTCGGTGCGCCGGTCCATCCAGGTGACCATGTAGTGGCAGCCGATGCCGGCGAGTGCGCGCGAACCTTCGGGCACCGCCGTCGACGTGTTGTGCGGACAGCCGGAACAGTAGTGCGCGGCGCGCGGGAAATTCGCGCGCGGCAACGTCAGCTCGTGTTCCTTGGCCTCGATCCAGGCGACGCGCGCGCGTATCGTTTCGTTGTTGAAGAAGCGCGACAGGCGCTTGGCGATCACCAGCGCGATCATCGCGGGCGTCAGTTCATTCGTCGACGGCAGGATCCAGTTGCCGTCCTCGTCGTACTTGCCAACGATGTGCGGACGCCGTGCTTCATCCCAGTTGTACATGTACTCCTTCATCTGCGATTCGATGAAGGA
>JBDSFA010000083.1:0-2038 GCA_039919785.1 Dokdonella sp.
ACCTTCGCGCAGCCGATCGCGATTCGCGCACCGAACGATGGCAGTGGGCGCGTGTTTGTGGTCGAGCGTTGCGGCGACATCCGCATCGTCAAGAACGGCGTCCTGCTGACGACGCCTTTCGTGTCGATCGATGTGAGTTGCGGCGGTGAGCAGGGCATCCTCGGGCTCGCCTTCGACCCGGCGTTTGCGAGCAATGGCGCGTTCTACGTCGCCTACACGGCACCATCTTCCGCGCCGCAGCTGGGCGCGTCCGAGGATCAGGTTCTTGCGCGCTATACGGTGACGGCGGCAAACGCAGACGTCGCCAATCCGACCGGCACCGTGATCCTGCGAGTGCCTGATATCGCTGACAACCACAACGGCGGAGACTTGCATTTCGACAAGCAGGGTTACCTGAACTGGTCAATGGGCGACGGCGGCGTGCAAGGTGATCCAAACGGATTCGCGCAGTGCACCGGGCGCAAGAAGGCGGACGGTAACCCGGGCACCTGCCATACGACGACCGGTAGCGGTCCGACGTACATCCTGCTCGGAAAGATCATCCGACTCGATGTCAACGCAACGACGGCTGCGGCTCCGGCAAACTTCTGCGGCGCTACGGCAGGTCAGCCCGCGCTGTATGCGATCCCGCCAGGCAATCCTTTCATCGACGTCGCGCAGCACCCACAAGACTGTGCCGAAATCTTCAACTGGGGATTCCGCAACCCGTTCCGCTTCAGCATCGACCGCCAGACGGGTGACATGCTGATCGGCGATGTCGGGCAAAACGCCTATGAAGAGATCGACTTCCAGGCCGCCGACAGTGCAGGCCAGAATTTCCAGTGGAACCAGTGCGAAGGCCTGCATGCTTATCCAGGCGGCGGCCTCGGCTGCACAGGGCCGGCTGGAAGCATCAAGCCGAAACTGAACTACTCGCATTCGATCGGATGCGCGGTGACGGGAGGCTATGTCTATCGCGGGCCCATCGCACCGCTGCGTGGGCAATACATCTTCAGTGACGCCTGCAGTGGCGAAATCTATGTCGTCGCGAACGCGGCCGCAGGTGTTTCCGCGTGGACCTATGAAACGCTGGCCGGCACGCCGGGCATGAGCACGTATGGGTTTGGCGAAGACGCGCAAGGCAACCTGTATGTAGCCGATGGCGACGGACCGGTCTACCGATTCAGCTCGGCCGACAGCATTTTCGCGAACGGCTTCGATTGATCGAAACGCGCGTTCGCTGCAGATGGGCGCTCGCTACTGAGTCGGGGTTTCCTTCAGCGCGATGGCGTTGATGCCGCTCTCGCTGAGCGAGCGCTTGGCAGCTTCGAGTTCGCTCGCGCTCGCATACGGGCCCACGCGGACGCGATGCCAGGTCTTGCCATTGATGGTGACCGGCTGCACCTGTGCGACAAAGCCGGCCATCGCTAGTTTCGCCTTGGCTTCATCCGCCGCCCTCGGTTCGGGATAGGAACCGGTCTGCAGCACGTAGCGGCCGGAGGCTAGCGCGGCCGTGGCAGTCGTTGCATTGGGGGGCTGTGCCGCCGGATTGGTGCGCGCCTGCTGTTCCGCCTTCGCTTTGGCCGAGAGTTCCGCGTCCGGGATCACGACCTCCGCTTCGGGCAGCACCTGGTAGAAGTCGTAATTCTTCTTCGGCGGCTTCGCCTCCGCGACCGGCGTTTCGCTTTCGCGCGGCGCAGTCGCCTGCGGGTTGGGCTGCGGCAGGTCTTTCTTGCGCAACAGCGGCATCCAGTCCTTTACCAGTACCAGCATCATGAGGCCGACGCCGAGCAAAAGGCCGATCAGCACCCATAGCCATGCGGGTTTCTGCGCGCCATTGCCACCGCGAGTCGCCTGGCGCCCGCTTTTCTTTGCTGCCATTACATGCTCTCCGGGGCGGATACGCCCAACAGATCGAGTCCGTTCGCCAGAACCTGGCGCACGGCGGATGCCAAGGTGAGTCGCGCGTCGCGCAGGTCGGCGTCGTCGACAATGAATTGATGCGTGTTGTAGTAGGCGTGGAACGCACCGGCGAGTTCGCGCAGATACGTCGTGATCA
>JBDSFA010000211.1:0-2776 GCA_039919785.1 Dokdonella sp.
GAAGTAGCGCAGACGACCACGCGGTGCGCTTGTCAATCCGGGTGGCGAAACATTGACCAGCGACCACGCGCGCCGATCGACGCGCCGACGGCTCGGCTATGGCAGGATCGCGTTTTCAGCGCGATGCTTTGCATGCTTGATCAGGTAGCCCTGGGGTTGATTGGATGGTCGATCGGCAGCGCTGCGTTGTTGCTCGTCGCAGGCTCGTCGGTGCACGCGTCGGCGGTGCAAAGCTGGTTGTCGCGCATGGCCGGCGTCATCGTCCTGGCCGACCTTTCCCTGCTGCAGCTGGCGCACTGGGATCAACTCGCCCATCACGGCAACTTGGTTGGCACGCAGGCCTACGTCGCGTTGTTGTATGTCGTCGCGCCTGGGTTCTACCTGTTCTTCAGCGGAGCCCTGCAGCCGGCAGCGGACGAGCAGCCGCTGCGCCTGTTGTATTTCACGCCCGCGTTGCTCGCGCCGTGGCTGCCCGCAGCGTTCGCGATTCCGCTTTCATTTCTGGTCGGTGCTGTTTACGCGGCACGCCTCGCCGCGCTCGTCTATCGGTTGCGCAAACAGCGCGCGTGCTTCCAGTTGGAGCTGGCGACCTTCGCCGCGTTTGGCCTCGTGGCTTTGGCCATCCTGCTGCTTGGGGCGGCTTCTCCGTTGTACGGCTTGCACGCATTCGTGCTCGGTTATTCGATGTCGATCGGCCTTGGCTACTTGTTGGTCGTGCATCTGTTGCTGCGCTTTCCGGACATCGCCGGCAAGACAGCGGAAGCCGTGGCGGTCGCCTATGCGGTGTCGACGCTGACTCGCGTCGATCGCGAGCACGCACTCGCACGCCTGCGCCAACTGCTGGATGAGGAGAAGATCTACACTGACGAGTCGCTCAACCTTGCTCGACTCGCGCAAGCGCTGAGCCTCAGCTCGCACCAGGCTTCCGAGTTGATCAACACGCAGTTTGGCGTCGGCTTCTCGCGCTATATCCGTGAGCACCGTGTCGCCGCTGCACAGCGCATGCTGCTGGATGAACCTTCGGCGTCGGTGCTATCTGTTGGGCTTGCGGTCGGATTCACCTCACAATCCAACTTCTATGCGGCGTTCCGTGAGATCTCCGGCGATGTGCCGGGACGCTATCGCAAGATTCACGCCCCTGTCGCCTGAGCCCGTTGGCGAGACGTGTCGATGCGCACGCTTGCGGCGGTCGCGAAAGACCGCCACATGGCTCGCTACGCCTTACTGGCTCGGATCCCAGCAATTGGCGGCGGTGTCGTTGATCGCGACCCAGAACCTGGAAGTTTTGCGTACGTGCCCATTCGCCACCAATCCCCAGCCACCGTGCGACCCTTGCGCATCGACGATGCCGTCATGGTGTTCGGCAACGCGCCAACCCGTGCCGAGGTTGCTTGCGCAGAACGCATCCGCATCGGAGCGATTCTTGAACTGGTCGCCCTTCACCGGCTTGCTCAAGCCGATCCGGCCCGCAGCCCAGCCGGAGTAGAACGCCTTGGGCATGACGCCACCCGATGGCGGCACGAGGACGTCAGCCGGACGCGCACGACCATCGACATTGAGGCAGAGCAGGGGCCGTCGACTCGAACACGCGGTATCGCCGACGTAGGCCTCGCAGCCGTGACCATCGATGCGCGGCTGTCCCTGGCAGCTGACGTAGACGATATTCTTGTCGTCCGACAATCGGGCACCTACGCCCCAGGTCATGCCCTTCTTTTCAACGGAAACGGCCGGCTGCGTTGTTGTCGTCGCGGGTTCAAGCACCTTGGGTGCAGGCGCGATCGACACAGCCGATGCGCAGTTGAAAGCGAGGCAGAGTATCGGCAGCAACGTCGACACGGCAAACGGCGCGGACATTCTCATGGGCATTCTTCCTGTGGGGGGCTGCGATGCAACGCGCGTTCATGACCTGCGGGGTTTATACGTTCAATTCTGTTTGCTGGCTGCGCAGTGGGGACGATGCTGCTTGCGCACGCGCGAGCACCGCGCTCGCGAAACGACCAGCCGAGCCCGGCGAATGCGCGAAGAACAGCGAGGGTTCGGCCAGTTCAAGCTCGAGCAGGCACGGAGCGCCAGCATCGTCGTGGATGAGGTCGACGCGCGCATACAACTGGGACTGCCTGAACGGCATCGCCGCAAGCACTGTCGCGGCAAGCGCGCGTTCGTCCGCACTCGGCGTGCGCGCGGTGATTTCCTCGGCCGCAAACAACGCCTCGGTTGGTCCATCGCCACGACGCAGCAGCGGTCCCTTGCGGATTGCATGGCTGTACTGGCCGTCGAAGTAGATCAGCGCCGTCTCGCCATGTTCGTCGACGCGTCCGAGATAGGGCTGCAGCAGGGCACTGCGCCCCGCATCGAGCAGACGTTTGAGGTGGGCGAGTGCGCAGTCGCTGTTCGCACGGGCGTGCCGCTGTGCGTCGCGTGATCCGGCGCCGACGCAGGGCTTGATCACGTACTCGGTGATGCCGGAGCGATCGAGTTCTGCAACGAAGGCGTCGAGTGCATTCTGAGCAAGCTGATCAGGCTCGACGAACGTGCTCGCCACGATCGCGACACCATTGCGCGCGAGGTCGGCAAGATAATGCTTGTCGACGTTCCAGCGCAGCACGTCGAGTGGATTGAGCAACCGCGTGGCCGCAGCCGTGCGTTCGGCCCAAGCGAGGAATTGCGGCAAGCGTTCGGCGTAGTCCCAGGGCGAACGCAGGAGGGCGAGATCGAACTGCGACCAGTCGACCTGCGCATCGTCCCAGTCCGCGATCGCGACATCGGCGCCGGCCTC
>JBDSFA010000220.1:0-5704 GCA_039919785.1 Dokdonella sp.
CCGGTGCTGTATTTCCTCGCCGGTCTTACCTGCACCGAGGAGACCTTCGCGATCAAGGCGGGCGCGCAGCATCTCGCGGCCGAACTCGGCCTGATCCTGGTCACGCCCGATACGAGTCCACGCGACACCGGGATCGAGGGCGCGACGGGCGACTGGGAATTTGGCGAAGGCGCGAGCTTCTATGTCGACGCAACGACACCTGCGTTTGCACAGCGATTTCGCATGTCCAGCTACGTGACGCAGGAATTGCCGGCGGTGCTGCGCACAAATTTTGCCGACGCCGACACGACTCGCGAAAGCATCTTCGGTCATTCGATGGGTGGCCATGGCGCATTGACCATTGCGCTGAAGAATCCCGCGCGCTATCGCTCGGTGTCTGCGTTCGCACCGATCGTCGCGCCGTCCGGCGTGCCGTGGGGACAGAAGGCGCTGCCGCGCTATCTCGGCGACGACCGCACAAGCTGGCGCGCGTACGACGCCTGCGCGCTGATCGCCGATGGCGCGCGGTTTCCCGGTGAGATCCTCGTCGACCAAGGCGATGCGGACAAATTCCTCGACGTGCAGTTGCGGTCCGACCTGCTCGAACGCGCGTGCGCCGAAGCAGGCCAGCCATTGAACCTGCGTCGACACGCGGACTACGACCACAGCTACTGGTTTATCCAGACCTTCGTCGCCGATCATCTGCAGCATCATGCGCGGGCACTGCATCGCTGAGCCCAACGCAGCGTCCACGATCGATACGGCTGCGCGCTTGCGTCGCGCGTGCGTTCAGTGCGGCACTTCGAACCCGTTCGCGAAAATCGAATCGGGCTGTTCCAGCAGGAGACCCAGAACGAGTTCGTCGTCGTAGTTTCCGTTCACGGGCGCAGGGAAGAGCACGCGCCCCGCCAGATAAACGTGATTGCCGCCAACAGTGATCGCGGATGCTGAGGCCTCTCCACTGGCCAGTGTGATCACCTTGACACCGCCGTTGCCGAACGCGCTCACGAGCTGCCCGCTTGCGTCGAGCTGCGCGACGACGCTATGCGCAGCCCCGCCTTCGACCGCGTCGGCACCCTGCGCGCGATCCACAAGGCCGGGTGGATAGTAGGTGACGCTTGCGAGAAACACGTTGCCGGCGCCATCGACGGCTACATGGGCGTATGTCGTATACGCATTGTCGGTCGGATCGACCGCCAGCGTCCCGGCATCGCCGAATCCTGCGACGGGTTGCCCCGTCGACGTAAGCTTGGCGACGAACAGTTTTGCACTGGAATTCTCCAGCGCCTCGCCGCTGATGTAGAGCATGCCGTCAGCGCCGCGCATGAATGGACTGCACTGATCATGTAGTTCCTGTGATCGACGTTGATCACCACCTTGGCGCCGTCGCCGAATGCGGTCGCTAGTTGGCCAGTCGGCGTCAGCTTGATCGCGAGGAAATCCAGACTGGCGGAACCGGCAACATAGATATTGCCGGCGGCGTCGAGCGCGAGCGCCGCAGCGAAATCGTTGCTGCCCCTGTCCACGTCGATCAACACCTTGCCACCGATACCGAATCCCGTGACGAGATGCCCGCTCGCGTCGAGCTTGGCGACGGTCACATCCGAATTGTTCGTTCCGCTTGCGCTGCCCACGATGAAGAGATTGCCGGTGCTATCGCGAACCATTCCCTGGGCGAACTCGGACGCCGCGAAATCGATATGCGTCTCGCCTGCAGCGCCAAACGCGGGATCGAGATCGCCTGACGCCGCTAGAACGGATGCACAACGAACGCAGGCGATGAGTGCGAGGCGCGGAAGCCGGAGAACCAGGGAAGAGGGTTGCATGTAATGTGTCCTTGAAATTGCAGGTTCGTCATCCATGAATGAAGCGGCTCGTCAGCTGCCATCGAAACCGTTGGAGAAAATAGGGTCCGGCCGTGTCGCAATCAGCTTCGTCGCCTCCATCACGTAGCCAGCAACCGTGTCTTCGGCAGCACCGGCAACATAAAGACGGTTGTTGCCGTCAGACACCATCGCTGACACTGCTTCGTCCTTGCCGGCAAAGTCGATTCTCTTCAGGCCTCCGCTGCCGAACTCCGGCACGAGGTTTCCACCGCCATCGATCTGCACGACGTTGAAGTCGGTATCGCCGCCTCCGAGATACACGCCACCGTTGCCGTCGACCACCGCGCTGGAGCCGGGGAAGTCAAAATCGAAATCTACCGTACTTTGAAACACCTTGATGCCGGCGCTACCGAAGCCTGCGAGAAGATGACCGTTCGCGTCTAGCTTTGCCGCAGCGAGGTGGGTGGACCCGCCTATGAACCGGCTGAACCCGGCGAGGAAAAGGTTGCCAAGCGCGTCACGCGCGAGCGCCGTCGCGAAACCGACGTCCTCGACGACGATCAGGGTCTTGCCCGCCGTTCCGAAACTGGTGATCAAATGGCCATTCGGATCGAGTTTCGCAACCGCCATGTCGACGTGGCCTGTCGGCAAATCCTTGCTCATGCCGGCGAGCAGCAGGTTGCCCTGCGTGTCGAAGACGATGTCGTAGGCGAGATCGGAACGGCCATCGAAGTCAACCGTCGCCGTGCCACCCGCGCCGAAGTTGGCGACGAGCTGCCCGCTTGTATCGAACTTGGCGATGACGAAATCCTGGCTGCCGGTGCTGCTGCCGCCTCCGATGACATACACCTGTCCGCTGCCATCGACAGCGACATTCTGGCCGTAGTAGCCGATCGCTGCGAACGCCTTGCCACCCGTGCCGAAAGCTGTCACCAGATGACCGGTCGGATCAATCTTGGTGACCGCAACGCCAAAGACGTCGTTGGTGCGACTGTCGCCCGCCACGTATAGATTGCCGCTGCTGTCGAGCGCTGCGCCTTCTCCGTGCTGGTAGTCGCCATGCGAGGCGGAAAAATCGATGAGCAGCTTGCCATTGGTGCCGAAGCTGGTCACCAGCTGTCCGTTCGCATTGACTTTGACAATCGCCAGATTGAAGAAACCACTCGGCTGCGCATCGCCGACCAGATAGACATTGCCGCTGCCGTCGCGCGCAATGGCTTTCGCCTGCGCGTAGTTGTGCCCACCGGTGGCGAAATCGATGATCAGCTTGCCGGCAGTGCCGAAGGTGGTGTCGAGATCGCCGGAAGCGGCGAGCACAACGTTGGACGCGCACGCCACGCTGACAGCGAGGGCCACAAGGGACGGCCAGCGCCGGCCGGATGACGAGGTTTGCATGAAGAACTCCCCCTGAACGCATCGCGTCCGAATTGATCAAGTCCGTTGACGCACACCCGCTTCGGCGGGCGTTGTCGCCGGTTCGTCTTGTCAATGCGCAGGAAGGCGCGCGGATGCCTCATGCAGCGTCGCGGAGCGGTACTTGCGCCGTTGTCTCTTCGAGAGTGCCGCTCCGCCTTTCACGGCGCGCGCCGAGGCGAAGTAAACCAGCACTGAGACATTCCCCGATTCTTTTTCGCTTTGTCAGATTACTTCAATGGAAATCACCTCATGAATTGCCGCGCCGACACATCCTGCAGCACACGACGACCGCGCCTCCTGTCCGTGGTCTGGACGATCGGCTTGCTCGCTTCGATCGTCCTCGCCGGCATGCGGGTAGCGCTTGCGAGCCCTACGGCCACGCCATTTGCAGTCACAGCCGGGTACTACCACAGCTGCGCGATCGTCGACGGTGGCGCGGAATGCTGGGGCGACAATTTCTATGGGCAACTCGGCGACGGCAGCGTGATCGACAAGAGCTCGCCCGTGCCTGTCACCGGCCTCGAATCGGGCGTGACAGCAATCGCCGCCGGCGGCTACCACACCTGCGCGATCGTCAGCGGCGGGGTCAAATGCTGGGGACGCAATCCGGATGGAGAACTCGGCAACGGCGCGGTGCTTGACAGCCATGTCGCCGTCGCGGTCTCCGGACTCACCTCGGGTGTCAGCGCAATTGCCGTCGGCCAATACCAGAGCTGCGCAATCGTATCGGGCGCGGTGAAATGCTGGGGCTGGAATGCTTACGGTCAATTGGGTGACGGCACCACGACGACACGCACGACACCGGTCACGGTGTCCGGCATCACGTCCGGCGCGCAGGCGATCAGCCTCGGCGGCTACCACAGCTGCGCGATCGCCAGTGGCGCGGCGAAATGCTGGGGCAACAATTTCAACGGACAGCTCGGCAACGGCAACACGACGCAAAGCCTGAGTCCGGTCGACGTCAGTGGCCTCGGCTCCGGCGTGACGGCATTGGCCAGTTCCTTCTCGTTCAATTGCGCGGTCGTCAGCGGCGCCTTGAAATGCTGGGGCGCCAACGACAATGGACAACTCGGCGACGGCAGCACGACGCAGCGACTGACGCCGGTTGCGGTCTCGGGTGCGGCCAGCGGCGCAACCGCGGTCAGCGCAAGCGGCTTCCACACCTGCGCGATCGTCGGTGGCGCACCGCGTTGCTGGGGCTACAACATCTTTGGTCAGCTCGGCAACGGCACCAACAATGCGAGCGCTACACCACTACCGGTCACGCTGACGGGCATTGCCAGCGTCGCCTCGATCGCCGCAGGTTACCTGCACACCTGCGCCAGCGTCATCGCCAATGGCAACGTCGCGCAGATTCGTTGCTGGGGCAATGACATCAACGGTCAACTCGGCAACGGCAGCCACGTGCAGCAACTTTCTCCCGTTGCGGTCAGCGGGCTCGGAGCGGGTTCGGGCATCGGCGCGCTCGCCACCGGTTCGACCTCATTGCACACCTGCGCCATCGTCAGCGGCGCTGCGCGATGCTGGGGATCGAATGCGAGCGGACAGCTCGGCAACAACACCCTTGTCGACACCGGCACGCCGACGCAGGTCAGCACACTCACCAGCGGTGTGACGGTCATCTCCGACGGCGGCTCGCACACCTGCGCCGTCGCTTCCGGTGCGGCCAAGTGCTGGGGAGTCAACACGACCGGGCAACTCGGCGACGGCACGACAATCACGCGCTCGACACCCGTCGCTGTCACGGGCCTGACCTCGGGCGTGACCGCGATCGCGAGCGGCCTCGCCCACACCTGCGCGATCGTCAACGGTGGCGTGCAGTGCTGGGGACGCAATCCCGATGGCGAACTCGGCAATGGCCTGACGGCCGACAGTCACATTCCCGTTGCGGTCACGGGATTGAACAGCGGCGTCACCTGGATAGCCGCTGGCGCATACCACACCTGTGCGGTCGCCGCGGGCGCGGTGAAATGCTGGGGCTGGAATTCGAACGGCCAGGTCGGCGATGGAACCCTCATGACACGCAGCACGCCGGTCACCGTATCCGGCATCACGTCAGGGGCAACGCGAGTATCGGCAAGCGGATACCACAGCTGCGCGATGCTCACCAACAGCGTGCGCTGCTGGGGCTACAACAACGACGGCGAGCTGGGCAACAACACCATCGTCGACAGCCACGTGCCGGTCAACGTGAGCGGACTCACGACCGGCGTGTCGGCGATTGTCGCCGGTGCATTCCACAACTGCGCGATCGTCAACGGCGGTGTGCAATGCTGGGGCTACAACTACGACGGCCAGATTGGCACCGCCAACCAGAACGATGCACTCGTGCCCACCGCCGTCATCGGACTCGCCAGCGGAGCGGTCGCGCTCGGCGCTGGCTACTACCACAGCTGCGCGATCGTCAGTGGCGCGGCGAAATGCTGGGGCAACGACCAGCAAGGCCAGCTCGGCGACGGACGGCTGGATCATTCGACCACACC
>JBDSFA010000092.1:0-3077 GCA_039919785.1 Dokdonella sp.
ACTCTCCGACGACGGCGTGGCCAGGGTCGGTCTGAAGCTGCAAAGCGTCGGCGGGGCGCTGGTGCGACGCGCATGGCTTTCCGGCGGCATTTCCGGATTGTTCAAATGAAAGTGAGGAGGTCGCAGATGCGCCATGCAGGCGTCCGCTTGTTCTGTTTCGATGACAGCTTTTTGAGGGCGCCTTTTCCTGAGTGATCGCCGACCACCCCACATGAGTGCCACTCATCCAGAGATCGACCCAACCGAAAATTTTGGCCCGACGTCGCTGGGTGGTGCGCGAGCGCTCGTGGCGGGCCTGCGCGATCTCGTGGCGCGCAATGCCGCCGGCGTGCTTGCCATTGTCGTCGGAACCAGCGGCTCGACCTATCGCAAATCCGGTGCCCTGATCCTGCTCGATGCCGGTGGCGTTCGCGTCGGCACTCTATCCGGCGGCTGCCTCGAAGCAGAACTGGAGGCGCGCGCGCGCGATGTGCTTGCGAGGGGCATCGCCGCGGAAGCGTGCTTTGATACCAGCGGCGATGAGGATCGCGTGTTCGGCTCAGGTACCGGCTGCGGTGGCTCCACGCAGGTTCTGTTGCTGCCTTTGCCTGCGTTGTCATCGCCACTGCGCGACGCGCTGCTGGATGCGGATGCACGCGGCCTTGGCTTGAGGCTCACGCTGTCGTCCGCGCATCCTGGATGCGGCGCCGCCAACGTCGGCAACGAGTGCTATCGCTTCGACCAGCGCGGTGCGCCCGACGTGGATACGCACGAGATCAGCGAGCCCGTCACGTTGGCGATCGCACCCACGCGACGCGTGTTGCTGCTCGGCGCAGGGCCGGAAACGCGGCCCTTGCTCGCTTTCACGCGCATGCTGGGCTGGCGCGTCGAACTCGTCGAACATCGCGAGCGCTGGCTGCGTTTCGCAGATGGCGATGCCGTGGATCGCCTGCACCGTGACGGCCCCGAGTTGCTCGTGCACCTGCTCGCGGCGACGCATTTTGACGCCGCCCTCGTGATGAATCACAACGTGCATCTCGACGCACGCTGTCTCGGCCATCTCGCCGCCAGCGATGTGCCCTACGTCGGTTTGCTCGGACCACCGGCGCGTCGCGACGACCTGCTTGCCGAGTTGGGCGCGCAAGCAAGCGAGCGGCTGCTCCAGCGCCTGCATGCGCCCGTTGGTTTGTCGCTGGGCGGCGAAGGCGCGGAAGCGATTGCGCTGGCGATCGTCGCGCAATTGCAGGGTGAGTTCACGCACCATGCACGCGGGTGACGCAGATGCAGCGAACAGTGTCATCGGCCATGGCGCGATCCTGCTGGCCGCCGGTGCATCGACGCGACTCGGCCGTGCGAAGCAATTGATCGAGATGGATGGCGAGCCGCTGCTGCGCCGGGTTGCGCGCGCGATGCTCGCATCGACACCGCTCGAGCTGATCGTCGTGCTCGGCCATGATGCAGGGCGCATGCGCGATGTCGTTGCCGATCTCCCGTTGCGCTGTGTGGTAGCGACAGATCACACGGAAGGCATGTCGGCATCGTTGAGAGCTGGGGTCGCCGGACTCGACATGCGCTGTGAAGGCGCCCTTATCGCACTCACTGATCAACCTGCGCTCGACGCGACGCACCTGCTTGCGCTGCGCGATGCCTGGCGCGATGCACCCGAACGCGCGGTTGCAAGCGCGTATGCCGGCGTGCTCGGCGTGCCCGCCATGCTGCCGCGCGCGTGGTTCGCCGGGATTGCCCACCTGCGCGGCGACGTCGGCGCGCGCGAAATGCTGCGCACGCGTTCTTGCAATGTGATTGCGATCAAGGCACCTGCACTCGCGCGCGATCTCGACACGCCGGCAGATCTGCGCTGATACACACAGTGCCGCGTTTTTGCACCGACACCGCAACCTGCTGAAGAGGCCTTGAAGGGTTTGCCGGAGCATCCGTCTGTGGGAGCAACTGTCTGTGGGAGCGGCTTAAGCCGCGATGCTCTGGCTTGGAATGACATCGAGTAACACCATCCCGACCCAACCCTCCCCTTGAAGGGGAGGGCTTTCAAAGCAGCGCCCGCTCCCACAGAAAGCTGCTCCCAGCGCGGTTCAAAAGCGCTCTTCCCTTCGAAGCCATCCCTCACCTATCGCAGGAATATCCGTGCGCTGGAAGGCACCTGCGTCGAGGGGTAGCCATCAGCGTTCCAGCCAGCCGAGGAAACGTCGATGAAACTTGTCGTCAATGGCCAGCCGCATGAGGTCGACGCACCGGTCGATATGCCTCTGCTGTGGGTGCTGCGCGACCTGATCGGGCTGACCGGGACCAAGTTTGGTTGTGGCATGGCGCTGTGTGGCGCATGCACCGTGCATGTGGATGGACAGCCGATACGCTCCTGCGTGACACCGGCTTCTGCGCTCGCCGGCAAATCGATCACGACAATCGAAGGCCTGTCGTCAGACGGCACGCATCCGGTGCAACTCGCGTGGCAGGAAGTCGACGTCGTGCAATGCGGCTACTGCCAGTCCGGGCAGGTCATGACAGCGGCTGCGCTGATCAAGCAGAAGCCCGATCCGACCGATGCGGATATCGATGCTGCGATGGCCGGCAATCTGTGTCGTTGTGGCACCTACCAGCGCATCCGCGCTGCCGTGCATCGCGCGGCGGAGTTGGCGAAGAAGGAGAGCGATCATGGGGCGTGATGGCATCGATCTTTCGCAATGTGCCGCGGCGATAGCACCATCCCCACCCAACCCTCCCGGCCCTCAGGCACAGCCTTCAGGCGTTCATCGGCGCGCGGACCCGTGGTCCGCAAGCGCGCCTCTTCACCCCCTTGAAGGGGAGGGCTTGAAGCGGTCCGTTGAAGCGGAGGGATTGAAGCGACGCGAATTTCTCAAGACGATAACGGTGGCAGCCGCGGGCCTCATCGTTGCCTGCTTCATTCCAACGGCTTTGCGCAAGGCGCTGGCCGAAGCGGCATCGGCCGCAAAGCCATCAGTGTCGCCGAACGCGTTCATCCATATCGCGCCGGACAACAGCGTGACCGTGCTGCTCAAGCATGCGGAAATGGGTCAGGGTGTATGGACGTCCCTGCCGATGGTGATCGCTGAGGAACTGGG
>JBDSFA010000393.1:0-3649 GCA_039919785.1 Dokdonella sp.
TCGACCCGAAGGGCACCAGTCCGATCTCGACTTTGTGTCCGGACAGGCGCTCGCACAGCAGTGAGCCGATGCCGACGCCGATCGAGAACAGCGCGAGCACGAGGATCGCGACCGATTCGTTGCCGCCGAGGAAAAGTTTGGTGTAGTTCGGCAGCTGCGCGGTGAACACACCGCCAAAGAACCAGAACCACGAGATTCCGAGCACCGAGTTGAATACGGTGCGGTTTTTCGTCACGAAACCGATCACGCGCCAGGTTTCGGTGAACGGATTCCAGTTGAACGTGAGGCCGGGCGCGGTCGCTGGCGCGGGCGGGATCGTGCGGCTGACCAGATAGCCGACGACGGCGACGCCGATGACGAGGACTGATGCGGCGGTCGGTCCAGCGCCTCCCAGCGCCATCAGCGAACCACCGGCAATCATGCCGAACAGGATCGCCAGCGATGTGCCCATCTCGACCAGGCCGTTGCCGCCGACCAGCTCTTCGGATTTCAGCGCCTGCGGCAGAATCGAATACTTGATCGGCCCGAACAGGGTTGAATGCAGCCCCATCATGACCAGCACGGTTAGCAACAGCGGCACATTGCTCGCATGGAACGCGTACGCGGCCAGACTCATTGCCGCAATCTCGAACAGCTTCACATAGCGGATCAGCCGCGTTTTCTCGAATTTCTCCGCCAGCTGGCCCGCGCTCGCCGAAAAAAGGAAGAACGGCAGGATGAACAAGGCTGGGGCGAGATTCGAGTAGAAACCCACCTCGTGGTCGCTGAGGCCCAAGTGGAACGCGACCAGCACGACCATCGCCTGACGGAATGCGTTGTCGTTGAACGCACCAAGCGCCTGCGTCGCGAAAAACGGCGCGAATCGACGCGTGCGCAGCAGGTCGAACTGGCTGGAGCCGCTCATGGCAGGGCCTTGCGTGGGATGAACGGAATCTAGCAGGACCAAGCAGGCGTTGGCGACCGCCGATGCCTGAACTTTGTGCATGGGCATCGGTCCCGACAGCGTTCGCCGCGAGCGGGTAAACTGCGCGGCTCGTCAGCCATCAGCGGTCTCCTAACGATGTCCATGCGCCATTTCTCCGTATTCGCGTTGCTCGCTGCTCTTGTGGTGGCGCCCACGCTGGTGTTCGCCGACCCCGTGGTCAAGCCGGTACCGACGCCCGATTTGTCCAAACTGCCGTCTGAGCGTGCGGCCGATCTGCGCGAAACGCGCGAAACGTTTGAAAGCACCAAGGGCAAACTGACGGGCGACGTGCTGGCCGAGGCGTACGCGATCATCGGCGCGGCCTATGCGAGCAACGGCTTCCTGGAAGCGGCAGGGATCGCATTCGACGACGCAACCCAATTAGCACCGAAGGATGGCCGCTGGGTTTACGCGCAGGGCATCCTTGCCCGTTCGCAGAAACACACTGCGGTCGCACAAAACTACTTCGAACTTGCGCTGCAACTCAATCGCGAGTACGCGCCGATTGTCGTCACGGTCGCTCGTGCGAAATTCGATAACGGCGACCTCGACGGCGCGCGAAAGCTGCTCACTGAATTCACGCGCGCCCACGGCGATCAGGCTGTGCCGTTCGCGCTGCTCGGAGAGATCGCGCTGCGTCAGAAGCGCTATGCGGATGCCGTCGAGCAAACGGAAAAGGCATTGTCGATAGATCCTGCAGCGACGCGACTGTACGCAACCCTGGCTGATGCGCAGACGGGAGCAGGCAACACCAAAGCCGCGACCGAAGCGCGCGCGAAAGCCGGCAATGTGCCGCCGACGCTCATCGATCCACTCGGCGACGGCGTGCTCGGGATCGATCCCGTCGCAGCGAACGCGGCGTCGGCTCCGCCGTCGTCGCACGCAAGCGACGCCGCCTCTTTCCTCGCCATGCGCCAATACGATTCCGCACGGCATGAGCTGGACGAAGCGCTGAAGGCGAGTCCGAACGATTCCACCGTGCTGGCGTTGTACGCACGCGTCGAGGCCGCCGCTGGCAACCTGCCCGCAGCAAAAACACGAGCGACGTCCGCGATCGCCGCAGGCAAGGACAACGCCCTGGCGCATCTGAGTCTTGGCATAGCGTTGGAAATGTCCAACGATGACGCCGGTGCTCAGCGTGCTTACGAGGATGCGGTGCGACTCGATCCGAAGCTCGGCGAAGCGCGCGAATTGTTGGGCGCGCTGCTACTGCGTGCGGGTCGTCGCGATGACGCAATCACGCAATTGCGTGCGCTGGTGCAGCTGGATCTGACCAATCCCGAGCCGTGGCTCAAGCTCGTTGCCGCGGATGCGGTTGCCGGTCATTGTGCCTCGGCGTTGCGTGATGTCAGCGATGTGCTGGCAAAGGACGCAGGCAATATGTTTGTGCTGCAGTTGTTCGTGCGCCTTGCGAGCACATGCCCGGCGGCGAGTCCGCAGGAACGTCTCGGTGCGCTCGAATATGGTCGCAAATTGAACGGCGCGGGCACGGCGCAGACCGGCGAGGCCTATGCTTTGGCGCTGGCCGCAAACGGCAAGTGGGACGATGCAGTGAAGACCCAGCAGGCAGCCATGTTCCTGCTCGTGCGCAATGGCCTCAAGGGTGCGCTGATTCCGTATCGCGAGGTCTTGCAGCAATTGCAGGCACACAAGCTGCCGGACCTGCCGTGGCCGGCGAGCACTGCGATGTACCATCCGGCGCGACTGGCGCCGGATCAGAAGTCGGCTCCGGTTCCTGCAAAGTAAACCACGGCGGGCCTCGGCCCGCCCGGTGCGCTGATGCTGCAACGCTGACGTTTGTCAGCGTTGCAATGCGCGATGACCGATATCCCGGCGCGAGAAGGCGCCGTCGAAACGAATCGTCTGGACGACCGCGTAGGCGCGCGCACGCGCTGCAGCAAGATCGTCACCGAGCGCGCACACTGCAAGCACGCGTCCGCCAGCCGTAACCACATGACCCGCACCATCGATGCTCGTTCCCGCGTGGAAAATTTTTGTGTCCGCACCGCTATCGGCATCGAGTCCTTCGATAACGTCGCCGCTGCGCATCTTGCCAGGGTAGCCACCGGCGGCAACCACCACGCCGATCGCCGGCCGCGCATCCCATTCAGCCTTCTTTACGTCCAGCACGCCATCCAGAGCAGCCTCGACTAGCTCGACTAGATCCGACTTCAGTCGCAGCATGATCGGCTGCGTTTCCGGATCGCCCAGACGGGCATTGAACTCGATCACTTTCGGCGCACCCTGTGCATCGATCATCAAACCCGCGTAGAGGAAGCCGCCGAACGGCGCGCCTTCCGCAGCCATGCCGGCAATGGTCGGATTGATCACTTCATCCAGGATGCGCTGCTCGACCGCGGGCGTGACCACGGGCGCGGGCGAATACGCGCCCATGCCGCCGGTATTGGGGCCGAGGTCGCCTTCGTCGCGGCGCTTGTGGTCCTGGCTGGTGGCGAGCGGCAAGACATTGTGCCCGTCGCTCATCACGATGTAGCTGGCTTCTTCGCCTTCGAGAAATTCTTCAATGACGACGCGCGCGGAAGCGTCGCCGAACGCATGCGCGCCGAGCATGTCGTGCAGCGCCTGCTCGGCGTCGGCGAGCGTGAGCGCGACGACGACACCCTTGCCCGCAGCAAGGCCGTCGGCCTTGATCACGATCGGTGCACCGTGTTTCCTCACGTGGGC
>JBDSFA010000198.1:0-23074 GCA_039919785.1 Dokdonella sp.
GACCGAATCGACTTGAAGTTCCAGTGCATCGCCAGCCGGGCTGATGCCATCGCGGATACCCACCACGCCGCTCACCTTGCCGATCTTCGCCGCGATCCGCTGCGCTACCTGATTCATCTGCTGCGGACTGTCGCCATACAATTTGACCTCGATCGGTTGCGGTACCGCGACGAGATCGCCAATCAGGTCCTCCATCAATTGCGCGAGCTCAATATCGAGGCCGTGAACGTTTGCCTCGACCTCGCTGCGGATGTCATCCATGACTTCGTCGATCGGCGGCCGCGAGCCGTCCTTCAGGCGGATGAAGAAATCGCCGTTATTCGCTTCGGTGAGGCCGCCGCCGAGTTGCAACCCGGTGCGCCGCGAATACGTGTCCACGTACGGATTGGCGCGGATGATCGCTTCGGCCTGGACCAGCAGGCGATCCGTCTCCGCCAGCGAGGTGCCCGGCTCGGAACGGTAATCGAGGATGAAACCGCCCTCGTCCATGCTCGGCATGAAACCGGTTCCGACCGAACGGTAGGCGAGGACACCGACCAGCAGCAGCGGAATCACGCCGATCAGAATGTACAACGGCTTGCGCAACAGAAATCCGAGGCTGCGCGAGTAGTGGTCGCTGGTCCAGCGGCCAAGCCGGCCGGGCGGCCGTTCGACCGCGTGGCGTTCGTCGATAAAACGTTCCGCAAGCACCGGCACAGCGACCGCAGTCAGCACATACGAAATCACCAAGCCACTCGCCATCGTCAGCGACAGGGCCTTGAAGAATGCGCCAGTGACGCCGCTCAGGAACGCGAGCGGCACGAATATCACGATCGTCGCCGCGCTGGAACCGGTCAGCGGACGCATGAACTCCAGCGCCGCCGCCGCGACGCGCTCGCGCAAGTTGCCCGCCGCGGCAACGCCCGATTGCAGGCGGCGCATGATCTGTTCCAGCATCACGATCACGTCGTCGATGATGAGTCCGACCGCTGCGGCCATGCCGCCCAGTGTCATCATGTTGAAGCTCATGCCGAGCACGCGCAGCAGCAATACAGTGATCGCGAGCACCGCCGGTACCACGATCATCGCGACCAGAATCACGCGCGTATTACGCAGGAATACGAACAGCACCAAGCCGGCGAGCGCGATGCCGATCAGGATCGCATCGCGCACGCTGGCCGCCGCCGCGGTGACGAGCTGACTCTGGTCGTACCAGGTCGCGATCTCGACCCCGGCCGGCAACTGATTGTGAAACTGCGCGAGGCGCGCCTTGACGTCGGCAACCATCTGCACGCTGTTCGCGGCCGGCTGCTGGTAGACCAGGAGCAACACCGCATCCTGGCCGTCCGCATTGACGCGCACCCACTGCGGTTGTGCACTGTGCATGACCTCGGCGACATCGCCGACGCGCACCACGCCGCCCACGCCGGCACGCACCACCACACTGCGCAGCGCCGCGACATCGCCGGGCTGGTTGTCGGCGAGCACGAGGAACAGCTTGTAGTGATCCTGCAGCCGGCCCAGCGCGGAAATCACCGCCGAATTGCCGACCGCGCGCACCACGTCATCAATGCCCAGATCCTGCGCGCGCAACCGCGTCGGATCGATGTCGACCTGGTATTCCTCCACCGCGCCGCCCTGTACATCGACCCGCGCGACGCCGCCGACGCCGGTCAGCAGCGGGCGCAACTGATACTGCGCGAGATCGTGCAGTTGCACCGGCGACAGCGTCTTCGAGCGCAGGCTGTAGGCGAGGACCGGAAATACGGTCGGATCCATCCGGCGCGTGGACAGCGTGGTACCGGCGGGAAGCTCGGGCAGGATCTGTCCGGCCGCCGCATTGACGTCGAGAAACGCGCGGCCCATGTCCGCACCCCAGTCGAACGTGACCGCAATCTCTGCGCTGCCTCGGCTGGTCGTCGAACGCACATCGCGTACGCCGCGCACGCGCCGGATCGCCTCCTCCAGCGGGGTGGTCACCTGCAAAACCATCTGGTCCGCGGGCCGGTCGCCGGCGTCCATGGTCACCTGCACGCGTGGAAACGACACGTCGGGAAACAGCGAGACAGGCAAGCTGAAGGCTGCCGCAATGCCGCCGAGCGCAAGGATCAGGCACAGAAACAGCAGCGAGCGCCGATGCGCGTGCATCCACAACGTCGGTGTCATGGCGCGGTTCCGCTCGCCGCCTGTGCGCGCACCGCATCGCCATCGGCCAGTTCATAAGCGCCCTGGGTGATGACAGGGTCGGCCGCATCGAGCGCGCCGGTGACTCCGATCGTGTCGCCCGCCGGTGACGGCACCTCGACTTCGACCCGGTGCGCCTTGCCCTGGTGGATCTGCAGCACATAGTGACCTTGGTCATCGCCGAGCAACGCGTCGCGCGGCACCGCCCATGCGGTCTGCTGCGCGATTTCGATGTGTGCGTTCAACGCGGTGCCTGCGGCCAGCGTCGACTCCTTGCCGGCATCGACATCCGCAAGCACATCGATCAGGTGGGTTTGCGGATCGACGGCGGCAGCGACGACCGCGACCCGGCCCTGCAATGGCCGCGTGCCGCCGCCGTACACCGGCGTGATCAACACCGGCATGCCAGGGTGAATCTTCGCGGCGTCCTCGGGCGCGACTCCTAGCTGCGCGGACAGCGCATGCTGCGGCGTGAACTCGATGAGCTTCGCCCCGGCCGGTACCCGTTCGCCGAGCGCCACCGCAACTGCGGTGACGACACCATCAGCCGGCGCACTCAGGATCGCCACATCCTGCGCGCCACCGAGTCGCCCCTGCGCAGCAAGCGCCGATTGCGCATCGGCCAGCGCCTTTTGTGCGGCCGCGAGTTGCGCATTGGTCGCCAGATGCTCGGCGTGCAGGCGCTGATTGCGATCGAGGTCGCCGCGCGCGAGATCAAGCGCACTACGGGCCTGCTGGTACGTGCTGCGCGTGGCGGGATCGGTGGCGAGGCGCAGCAGGGACTCGCCGCGCTTCACGCGTCGACCCGGCGTGACATCGGCTGCGACGACCTGCCCGGCTTGCGGCAGGCTCAGCATCTGCGTGTGGCGGCTGTCACCGGCAAACGTGCCGAACGCCTCGACGAGGGTCGGGAATGCGCGTTGCACCGGCATTGCCACCGCAACCTCGGTCGCGACTTTTTTCGCGGGCGGCGCGTTGTCTGCATCGCCGCTGGATTTCGAACAGGCGCACAGCAGCAACAGCGACAACGCGATGGAACCGTGGAATGTGCGCGGCATCATGGTCGGGAAGACTCCGTGGAGGTTGGCCAGTCGCCGCCGGCGAGCGTATCGAGCGCAATCGCCTGCTCGTGCGTGTTTTGCTCCAGCGTAGCGAGATCACTGTCGGCGGCGAGCGCGCTGGCGCGGATCGCCAGATAGGTTGGCCAATCGATCAAGCCGGCGCTGTAGCTGCGTTCGGCGGTAGTGCGCGCCTGCGCAAGCTCGTCGGCGTTGTGCGCCAGCAGCGCGTGTTCGCCGCGGTAGCTGCGCAGGTCGTGCAGCAACCGGTCGACGTCGCTGCGACTGGTCAGCAAGCGCGCCGCGTACTCATCGTGCAGACGCTGCCGCGTCGCGGTCTCGATTGCGATATTGCCGCGATTGCGATCAAACAGCGGCAGCGCGAGTGCGACCGAAAGGCCCGAGGTATAAATGTTGCTGGTGTCGCGTGCGCGCACGAATCCGACCGTGATCGCCGGGAATTGGGCGAGGATCGCCGCCCGCAATTTTCCATCCTGCGCGGCGTAGCCCGCTTCAAGCGCGCGCAAATCCGGGCGGCGGTCCGGCAGTTCGGCCAACGCGGCCGTCACATCGTGCGTATCCCGATCGACCGCGTATGCAGCGCCAACCAGATGCAGCGGAATCTTGGCATCGAGGCCGAGCAGGTCGTGCAGGTCGTGTTCGGCTTGATTGAGTAGACGTTCGCCATCGGCAAGCTTGGTTGCAACGTCGGTGGCGGCACGCAAGCCACTGCTCGCGCTGTCATAGGTCAGGTCGCCCGCCGCGAGCGCGCGTTCGATGAACGGCTGCAGCGGTGCCAAGGCGGCCTGTTCCTCACGCAGGCGCGCCACCTGCGCGCGCAACGTGCCGATCTTGCCGAACAACTGGCGCGCCCTGGCGATCGTCTGCCATTCACTCCAGAGCAGGCTGAGATGCACGGCGCGCGCACTGTCGCGCGCCGCACCGACCCGCGCCGAGCGTGTCAGGAGATTGCCAAGGTCATAAGTAAGACCGAGGTTGAACGCGCTGGTCAGATCCGGTTGCTGGCTGGTCGGTCGATCCTTCTCGGCATTGAGTTGCGGATCGGGCAACAAACCGGCCGCGAACGCCTGCGCTTGTGCGATGTCGAGGTCGCCACGCAGCACGCGCAGATCCGGGTTATTGGCGACCGCCAGCATCGCTACTTCGGTGACATCGAGGCCATCGGACGGATCGAACCGGTGCGTGGCAAGCGCAGGCACCGGCATCGATGCCTCAGACACCTGGACGTCACCCAGTTGTTGCGCAGTCGGTGACTCGCGCAACGGCAGCGGCCTATAGCTGGCGCAGGCACTGAGGCCCGCACAGGAGGCGATGGCGATCAGGCGCAGACCCGCGCGCCATCGCCGCCACACGAGGCGGCGGCGGTCCGCGGGCGCGTCGGCGATCGATGCAGGCATGTGCACTACCTCGCCCTCAGTGAGTCGGCGCGACGATCAGGATCGCAAAGGTGTCCGGCTTCATCGTCGGGCGCACCCGCGGCTGGCTGGCCGCTTGGGCCGGCGCAGGTTCGAATGCCGCAGCCGCGAGAAACACGCGATGCGAAGCCGCGTCGATCGTGAGCGTGCGTGCGCTTTTCTGCGTCGGCAGCGTCGCGCGCACCGTATAGCGATCCGGCGTGTCCTCGTGGATCACCGTCAAGGTGCCGTCCTCGCCGTTGGAGCTGAACGCCTGTTGCGTCTGCGCCCGTCCGGCCCCTGGCCGATGGCAACGCTTGCGACATGACGGCCGCTCTTGGCGTCGGTCACGGCGAGCTGGCCGTTCTGGCAGACCGAGAACAGCCGATGGTGCGCGGCATCGAGTGCAAGACCGCTGGGCTCCTCGCAGCCGGTCAACGGCGATGTCGCAATGACCTTGTTGGTGTGCGTGTCGATCTCGCTCAGTTCGCTGCGGTCTTCGATGTTCACATAGACATGGCCCGCGCCGTCGCTGACCGCGAATTCCGGTTTGCCGCATAGCGCGATCGTCGCGATTACGCTGTCCGTTTTCGCATCGATCACGATAGCGGCCCGTTGAATGCGAACACGTGCGCGGTAGTTGCATCGAACGCGATCGCGTCCGGATTGCGCCGCTCGATCAGAATCGTCTTCAGCGGCGCCAGTGTCTTCAGGTCGAACACGGGCACGCTGTTGTCCTTGCCATTGTTCGCGTAGCCGCGATTGAGATTCGGTGCGAGCGCGACCCCGTGCACGCCGTCCGTCGGGCGAACTTCGCCGAGCGACTTGCCAGTGCCGGCATCCATGACCACGACAAGATCCGGGCGCGTCACGAACAGCCGCTGCGCGCTCGCATCAAACGTGAAGCAATCCCAGCCGCCAGCGCCACCGACGGTCCAGTGCTTGACGGCATGCAACGGCGTATTCGAAGCCGTTTTCGCAACGACGGGTCCGCCAGCGGCCAGCACGAAAGCGGCGGCGAGCGGCAATACGCGAATGTACACGGCAGTGTCCTCAGGTGGGGCATTCAAGATGGCAAATGATCGACGACCGCGGAGGACAACGGACCTGGCCGATTGGCAGCCTGCAGGAAATCGACATCGATGCGCAGCCCGGCATCCCCATCGACGCCTTCGAGCGAGATGCGCGCGTTATGCAACTGGGCAATGCGTGCAACAATTGACAGACCAAGTCCACTACCTTCGCTGACGCCTTCGGCGCCGCGCTGGAAACGCTCGAACATCGCCGTGCGACGCGCCGGCTCGATGCCGGGGCCATGATCTGCGATCGACACGCGCGTACCGTCATTGCATGGGGCGATCGTAATGGTGACCCGGCCGCCGGCGAAGCTGTAGCGAATCGCATTGTCGAGTAGATTGCGCAGCAGCGTGCGCACGCCGGGTTCCCATCCGTCGATCATGCACGCTGCAGGCACGCTACTGAGAGCGATTTCGACGTCCTTATCAGCGACCAGCGCACCCAACTCCAGCAATTCCTCGTCGACGCAGCGGCGCAGGTCGACGGCGCGAAATTCGTGCGCGGTGGACGCCGCATCCCAACGCGCAAGTTCGAGCATCTGATTGACGATCCGGGTCAGCCGCGCCAGACCTAGCCCGGCCTTGCCCAGCGCCTCTGCAGCAACCGCAGGTGTCGTGGCGGCTTGTGCGTTCTCCACGTGCACCAGCGCACCGGCCAGCGGCGTGCGCAGCTCGTGCGCCGCATTGGCCGTGAACTGGCGTTCGTGCTGCAGTTGCGCACGCAGTCGACCGAGCAACCCGTTCAATGCAAATACGACCGGTTCCAGTTCGCGCGCCGAGTCGACGAGACCGATCGGATCGGTCTGCTGCGGCTGGCGCTCAGCGAGTCGCGCGGCTAACGCAATCAAGGGGTGGAGGCCGCGCCGAACCGACCAGCCGACGAGCAGGGCCAGCAGCGGCAGTCCGATCAGCAGCGGTGCAAGCGCCTCGACCGCCAGCGCACGCGCGATCTCGCGGCGACTGTCATAGCGCTCGCCGACGCGTATCCACGCCTGGTTCGTGCCGAGCAGGGTAAACAGGCGCCAATGCCGGCCGTTGACGGGGATATCGGCAAATCCGGCCGGCGCGGCATCGAGCGCGACATTGGCGAGGTTCTCCGAATTGAGCAGCAACTGGTTGGAGTGACTCCAGTACTGGAAGCCGATCTGGGTTTCGTAGCGATGGCCGCGCACGGTCAACGGATGCTCGCCGTGCTCCCGACGCCAGTTGGATATCGCCAGCGGTCCGTTCGCGCTCGGTGGCTGGCCGCCGATGTCGTCGACCAGCGCGCTGATCGTGCGCGCGTTCTGCGCCAGGCGCGCGTCGCTGAGCTCGTCGACCTCTTCCATCATGAACCGATAGCTCAGCACGACCAGCGGCAGCAGCACGGCGCACAGGCTGACGAGTACCAAGGTCGTGATGCGGGCTTTCAGCGATTGCATCATGGATCAACCGGCCTTTTCACCAAGAGATAGCCGAGGCCGCGCACGGTCAGGATGGCTTCGGGCGAGAGCTTTCGTCGCAGCGCATGCACATGCACTTCGAGCGCGTTGCTCTCGACGCCGTCGTTGCCGTACAGCGCCTGCTCCAGCGTCGCGCGCAGGACGACCCGCCCAGCGCGTTCGGCGAGCGCACGCAAGAGCAGGAATTCGGTGCGCGAAAGATCGAGCCGTTGACCGGCGTAGGAGCCTTCGAACGTGGTCGTATCGAGCGTCAGCGAGCCCGCTTCGACCAACCCGTGGGCCAATCCGTTCGCACGCCGATGCAGGGCGCGCAGGCGTGCCGCAAGTTCGTCGAGGTGAAAAGGTTTCACCAGATAGTCGTCAGCGCCGGCGTCGAGGCCGCCGATGCGATCGGATACCGTATCGCGCGCGGTGACGATGAGCACCGGCAACCCGATTCCGTCGCGGCGCAGTGCGTTCAGCACGCCGATGCCATCGAGCGCCAGGCCATTCACCGGCGGCAGGCCCAGATCGAGCACGGCGACATCGAAGGTGCCGGCTCGCGCCGCCGCAAGCGCTGCCGCACCATCGCGAACCCAGTCCGAGGTGTGCGACCAGCGCGTCAATGCGTCCTGAATACCTTGGCCGATCAAGGCGTCGTCTTCGATCACGAGTACATGCATCTGCAGACCTGCGCGGTCGATTCAATGGGTGCAGCCTACGCGCCGCAGCTTAGGCGAACCTTAAGCCGGCGCCCTCGCCGTGGTTGGGCATGCGCGCCGGGTCTCGCTGCAAAAAGCGCAGCGACAAGGCCAACATCCGACAATGGTACGACTCCGTAGCCAGGGCGCCACATAAATCAGGATACTGCGCAGCCACCTCCGAGGAGATGTCTGCATGCGCCTTGTCACGCCTTCCGTCTTCGTCGCAAGCGTGCTTGTCTATCTCGGCATCGCCGCTTGTTCGACGAACACCCCGCATGCGGATACGCGCGCTGACAGCGCGATTGTCGTGCCGGCGATCCATCGTCCGGATGGTGAAACGCCGGCCTGGTGGTTCCTCAACGGCGCCGCCGCCGCGCACGCAAACGCGCCGGTGCGTGCGCATGCGAAAAACACGATCGTGTTCCTCGGTGATGGCATGAGCATCACCACGATCGCCGCCGCACGCATCCTCGACGGCCAGCGCAAGGGTAGCTCGGGCGAGGAGAACCGGCTCAGCTTTGAGAACTTTCCGGCGACCGCGCTGAGCAAGACCTACGAAACGGACTACCAGACGCCGGATTCGGCCGGCACCATGACCGCGATCATGAGCGGTGTGAAGACACGTGCGGGTGTCATCGGCGTCGACCAGGTTGGCAAGCGGGGTGACTGCAAGGCGAGCCAGGGACACGAAGTGGTCAGCGCACTCGAGCTCGCCGCGGCCGCAGGTCAGGCGACGGGCGTCATCACTACCACGCGCATCACCCACGCGACCCCCGCTGCGACTTATGGCCACCTGCCCGATCGCAATTGGGAATTCGACTCGGAGATTCCAGAAAAGGAACGCGCGGCCGGATGCGCCGATATCGCGCGTCAGCTGGTCGAGTTTTCGGTCGGCCATGGTATCGACGTAGCACTCGGCGGCGGTCGCACCGAATTCATGCCGGCCGATCAGCGCGATCCCGAATACGCCAGCCAGCCAGGCAAACGACTCGATGGCCGCGACCTGATTGCCGAATGGCAGCGCAAACCCGGCGCGGCCTATGTATGGAACGCGAAGCAGCTCGCCGCGATCGATACTACACACACGCAACACTTGCTCGGCCTGTTCGAGCCGGAGCACATGAAATACGAATTCGAGCGACCGCAAGATCCAGCCGGCGAGCCGAGCCTGTCCGAGATGACGAGCGCGGCGCTGGCGGTGCTGCAGAAGAATCCTAAAGGATTCTTCCTCATGGTCGAAGGCGGCCGCATTGATCACGGCCATCACGCCGGCAACGCGTATCGCGCACTCACCGAAACCATCGAATTCGCACATGCGGTACAGGTCGCGAACGAGATGACCTCGGACGACGACACCCTGATTCTCGTCACTGCCGACCACAGCCACACACTCACCTTCGCCGGCTATGGCGTGCGTGGCAATCCCATCCTCGGCAAGATGCGCGGCTCCAGCGGCGAAGGCCCGCCGGGAAGCGAGTACGCGCGCGATGCGACCGGGCTCACCTATGCGACGCTCAGTTACGCGAACGGGCCCGGCTACTCCGGTGCGAGCGAGCGTCAGCCCGAGGGCGCGAAACACTATCCCCACAACCCGACCAGCTACTCGCGTGCCGAGAAGGGGCGCGCGAACCTCGAACACGTCGACACCGAAGCGCCGGACTACGAGCAGGAAGCTGCTGTTCCGCTCGGTGCGGAAACGCACGGTGGCGAAGACGTCGCCGTGTTCGCACGCGGCCCGGGCTCCGCCGCGGTGCATGGGTCGATGGAAGAAAATGCGTTGTTCCATGTGATCGCGCAGAACGACGACGCGATCCGCACCGAGCTGTGCAAGCTCGGCAGTTGCGATGCGAACGGCGTGCCGGTCAAGCAGCCGACGCGTGAACAGCTGCTGGCGGCGACGGGTGCGGTTGCGAAGTAGCCTTGAGGCGACGAGCGGCGTTCGCGAAAGCATCGCGGCTGAAGCCGCTCCCACACCATCGGCGCCCGGTTGACGAAGTCATCCAGCATCGCTGTCCAAAAGCCCTCCCCTTCAAGGGGAGGGTTGGGTGGGGATGGTGTGAGCGAGCATCGCTACCCGTCAATCACGCTCAGGCCTAGATGCACTCCAACGCCGCCACCGAGCGCATCAGGCGCGGCGACAGGTATGCATGCGAACCACAAGGCAGCAGTGATGCCTCGACGAATCGCGCGCGATACCATGAGGGTGCTCGCGCGATGAAGCCGCGCACATCGCCGCCCGCATTGTCGGTCGAGGTGAACACTTCGAGAAAGGCGAGGCCCTCGAGCAGATCGCCGAATCCGGACAGGCCGCGACGCAGCTCGGCTGCAGGTACGTAGTGGAGGACGTCGCTGCATACGATCAGGTCGAAGCGCTGGTCGAAACGCAGCTCGCCCAACTGGCCGAAGCTCGCGCGCCCAATGTTGCGTGACCGACCATACCGCTCGATCGCATACTCGCTCGAGTCGAGCCCGCGATAGTCAATCTTCGGCCGCAGCTTCAACAGCGGCGCGCGCCAGGTCGCCTCGCCGCAACCCACATCGAGCACGTTTCGCAACGGCCGCGCGAGGTAGTACTCCGCCAGGTGCACGACCATCGCCACCTTGCGCGTGAGCTCCGCACGAGTACCAACGCGATGCTGCTCGCTGCGGTACCACTTCTCGAAATAGTTGTAGTCGTATTTTTTTGCCATGGAAGATATCAGCGCGTTGCGACGGAGCGCGCATGGTATGCGATGCGCGTCGACCCGCACGCGCGGCATTGAATTCACCGCCGTCGGTCGCAGCTCCTCGGGGCGCCAACCTGCGGCCGTGCCACTGCCGGGAGCGAGTGCGCAATGCTTGGTCTATGTGACCCGGACCAGCGTCGGCATCCCCATTCTTATGGGCAGGCGGATCACACTGCAGAAAGCGCTCGTCTTGTTCCATTGCGCGCGGAATGCGACAGTCGACATAGTTGATCGTTGGCACTACCGATGACGGGCAAGCAGCAACCCTTGAATCCACCGCGGCGACGCGCTGAGTCACGCCCGGATGCACAGCTCGCACCGGCTGCACTCGTCGCAGTTGAGCGGGCGCTGGCTGCCCATCTCGACAAGCCCGGCGCGTTGCTGCCGATCCTGCACGGGGTGCAGAACGCGCTCGGCTTCGTCCCGGCGGATGCGGTGCCGTTGATCGCCCACGCGCTCAATCTCACCCGTGCCGAAGTGCATGGGGTGATCAGCTTCTATCATTACTTCCGCAGCACGCCACCGGGCCGCCATCTCGTGCAGATTTGTCGCGCCGAAGCATGCCAGGCGCTCGGCGCGCGCGCGCTCGAAGCGCATGCGAAGCAATCGCTCGGCATCAACTTCCATGAAACGACGGCCGACGGTGCAATTACGCTCGAGCCTGTCTATTGCCTCGGCAATTGCGGCTGTGGACCTTCGGTGCTGATCGATGCCGACGACCTGCATGCACGGGTGACGCTGGAAAAATTCGACGCGCTGATGCGTGTCGCGCGGGAAGCGACCTCGTGAATGCCGCGATGAAAGTCTTCGTGTCCGGTGATGCCACGGCGATTGCGCTTGGCGCCGACGCCACTGCTCATGCGATCGCCGCGGAAGCAGGCAGGCGCGGCTTGGCTCTCGACATCGTGCGCAATGGATCGCGCGGCATGTTCTGGCTGGAGCCGTTGATCGAAGTACAGACGCCGGCAGGGCGCGTAGCCTACGGCCCGGTCGCGGCGGACGCCGTTGCAAGCTTGTTCGATGCCGGCCTTGCGCATGGTGCTGCGCATACGCTCAAGCTAGGACTCACCGAAGACATCCGCTTCCTCAAGAAGCAGGACCGCCTGAGCTTTGCGCGCGTCGGCGTCACCGATCCGCTGCGCGTCGACGACTACATCTCGCACGGTGGTTTTCTCGGGTTGATCAATGCGCTTGCGATGGCGCCCGCGGACATCGTGGCGGTGGTGACCGAATCGGGCTTGCGTGGTCGCGGCGGCGCCGCGTTCCCGACCGGGATCAAGTGGAAGACCGTGCTCGGTGAACAGTCGGCGCAGAAATATGTCGTTTGCAACGCGGACGAAGGTGATTCGGGAACGTTCTCCGACCGCATGCTCATGGAAGGCGATCCATTCTGCCTGATCGAAGGCATGCTGATCGCGGGCATCGCGGTCGGTGCGACGCAGGGCTACATCTATCTGCGCAGCGAATATCCGCATGCGCATCGCGCATTGAAGGCGGCCATCGCGACTGCGTATGCCGCTGGCTGGCTCGGCGCGGACGTGCACGGCAGCGGCAAGCGTTTTGATCTGGAAGTGCGCCTTGGTGCCGGCGCGTATATCTGTGGCGAGGAAACGTCCCTGCTCGACAGCCTCGAAGGCAAACGCGGTCAGGTTCGCTTCAAGCCGCCGTTGCCCGCGATCAAGGGTTTGTTCGGTCAGCCGACGGTGATCAACAACGTGATTTCGCTCGCCTCGGTGCCGATCGTCCTGGACAAGGGCGCCGCGTTCTATCGCAATTACGGCGTCGGTCGTTCGCGCGGCACCTTGCCGATCCAGCTGGCCGGAAACCTCAAGCACACCGGGCTGGTCGAAAAGGCATTCGGCGTGACCCTGCGCGAATTGCTTTACGACTACGGTGGCGGTTCGTACTCAGGTCGACCGATACGCGCGGTCCAGGTCGGCGGCCCACTGGGTGCATACATGCCTGAAGCGCAGTTCGACACGGTGCTCGACTATGAGGCGTTTGCGGCAATTGGCGCGATGGTCGGCCATGGCGGCATTGTCGCGTTCGACGATACGGTCAACATGCTCGAACAGGCGCGCTACGCGATGGAGTTCTGCGCAGTCGAATCGTGCGGCAAGTGCACGCCGTGCCGCATCGGATCCACGCGCGGCGTCGAGGTCATCGACCGCATCCGCGCAGGGATCGAGCGCGACCGCAATGTCATGCTGCTCAAGGATCTTTGCAATACGATGCGTTTTGGTTCGCTGTGCGCGCTTGGCGGACTCACGCCGGACCCCGTCCGCAGTGTTCTCGAGCACTTCGGCGAAGATTTCGGAGCGCGCGCGCAGTCTGCGCCGGCATAGATCATTTCTCCTTCGCCACCCGAAGGAGGCAGGAGAAGAGCATGTTGTCGATCAACGAAACCGATCTCGGCACCCCCAGGGCGACGGCGAGCGAACAGGTTGCGCTCACGATCGACGGCGTCGAGATCAAGGTGGCGGTTGGAACATCCGTATTGCGCGCGGCCGCCGAGCTCGGCATCCATATTCCGAAACTGTGTGCGACCGAACTGCTCGACGCCTTCGGCTCGTGCCGCCTCTGTCTGGTGCAAATCGAAGGCATGAAGGGATTTCCAGCTTCGTGCACGACGCCGGTTGCGGCGGGCATGAAGGTGACCACACAGAACGAAAAGCTCGGCGATCTTCGTCGCGGCGTGATGGAGCTCTATCTTTCCGATCATCCGCTCGCAGGCGTGGATGCCGCCAACGGCTTCGGCACCGAGATTCAGCAGATGGCGGCGGCGATCGGCGTGCATGAAGTTCGCTACGGCTTCGGTGGCGCCAATCATGTTTATGCGCTCCTCTCTGATCGCGAAGATCAAACAGCGGCTATCCATGGCCGCACTTCTCAAGCTCATGCGTTCATCTCTGATCGCGAAGATCAAACAGCGGCCATCCATGGCCGCACTTCTCAAGCTCATGCGCTCATCCTTGATCGCGAAGATCAAACAGCGGCCATCCATGGCCGCACTTCTCAACAAGAGCACCCCAACCCGCTTTTCACGGCGGTGGATGATTCCAATCCCTATTTCAGCTTCGATCCGGCGCAATGCATCGTGTGCTCACGCTGCGTGCGCGCGTGTGACGAACAGCAGGGCACGCTTGCGCTGACAATCCAGGGCCGCGGCTTCCTGTCGAAAATGGTGGCGAGCCAGAGCGAGTCGTTCCTTGATTCCGAATGCGTTTCCTGCGGCGCCTGCGTGCAGGCATGTCCGACCGGTGCGCTGATGGAGAAATCGCTGCTCACGATGGGCCAGGCCGAGCACAGCGTGGTCACGACGTGCGCGTATTGCGGCGTGGGTTGTTCGTTCCGCGCCGAGATGAAAGGCGAGCAACTGGTGCGCATGGTGCCGAACAAGGATGGCCACGCAAACCACGGCCATTCCTGCGTCAAGGGTCGGTTTGCAACCGGTTATGTCACGCATCCGGATCGCATCCTGAAGCCGATGGTGCGCGCGAAGATCTCCGACCCTTGGCGCGAAGTGTCGTGGGAGGAGGCGATTGCTTACGCCGCCTCGGAGTTCAAGCGCGTGCAGAAGAAATACGGCCGCGATTCGATCGGCGGCATCACTTCCTCGCGTTGTACCAACGAGGAAACCTATCTCGTGCAGAAGCTCGTGCGCGCGGGATTCGGCAACAACAACGTCGACACCTGCGCGCGTGTGTGCCATTCGCCAACCGGCTACGGGCTCAAGAACACGCTCGGAGAATCAGCGGGTACGCAGAATTTCGATTCGGTGATGAAGGCCGACGTGATCCTCGTCATCGGCGCAAACCCTACCGATGGCCATCCAGTGTTCGCATCGCAGATGAAGCGTCGACTGCGCGAAGGTGCGAAATTGATCGTCGCCGATCCACGGCGCATCGACCTCGTGCGCACGCCCCATGTCGAGGCCGACTTTCACTTGAAACTCAAGCCCGGCACCAATGTCGCGTTGCTCAACTCGCTTGCGCACGTCGTCGTCAGTGAAGGTCTCGTCGCGGAAGATTTCGTGCGCGAACGTTGCGAGCCCGAGGCATTCGCGCGTTGGCGTGCGTTCGTGGCCACGCCGCAGCATTCGCCGGAAGCGATGGAAATGATCACCGGAGTGCCCGCTGCCGACGTGCGCGCGGCGGCGCGCCTGTACGCAACCGGTGGCAACGCGGCGATCTACTACGGCCTCGGTGTGACCGAGCATTCGCAGGGCTCGACCGCTGTAATGGCAATCGCAAATCTTGCGATGGCGACGGCGAACATCGGTCGCGAAGGCGTCGGCGTGAATCCGCTGCGCGGACAGAACAACGTGCAGGGCTCCTGCGACATGGGTTCGTTCCCGCACGAGTTTCCGGGCTACCGCCACATTGCGGAAGACGCGGTGCGTGAAAGTTTCGAAGAGGCCTGGGGCGTCTCGCTGCAATCGGAACCCGGCTTGCGCATCCCGAACATGTTCGAAGCGGCGCTCGATGGCGATTTCATGGCGCTGTACATCGAGGGCGAGGACATCGCGCAATCCGATCCCAACACGCAGCACGTGACGGCGGCGCTGAGCGCGATGCAATGCATCGTCGTGCAGGACCTGTTTCTCAACGAGACTGCGAAGTTCGCGCATGTCTTCCTGCCTGGCTCGACCTTCCTCGAAAAGGACGGCACCTTCACCAATGCCGAGCGGCGTGTCTCGCGTGTGCGCAAGGTGATGCAGCCGAAAAATTCCGATGGCGGCCAGGGTTACGCGGACTGGGAAATCACCCAGTTGCTGTCAAACGCGATCGGCTATCCGATGCAGTACACGCACGCATCCGAGATCATGGACGAGATCGCGCGGTTGACGCCGACCTTCACCGGCATCAGCTTCGATCGCATTGATGAATTGGGCAGCATCCAGTGGCCGTGCAACGCGGAGCATCCGCAGGGCACGCCGACGATGCACGTGGGCGAGTTCGTGCGCGGCAAGGGCAAATTCCTGCTTACCGAATATGTGCCGACCGCGGAGAAGGTCAATGCGAAATATCCTTTGATTCTGACCACTGGACGCATTCTCAGCCAGTACAACGTTGGTGCGCAGACACGTCGCACCGACAATGTTGTCTGGCACAGCGAAGATCGCCTTGAGCTGCATCCACAAGACGCGGAGACGCGCGGCATCGTCGACGGCGACTGGGTCGGCATTGCCAGTCGTGCCGGCGAAACCGTGTTGCGCGCGCTGCTCAGTGAACGCATGCAACCGGGCGTCGTCTACACGACGTTCCATTTTCCAGGCTCGGGCGCGAACGTGATCACGACTGATAACTCCGACTGGGCAACCAATTGCCCCGAGTACAAGGTGACCGCGGTCGAGGTCACGCGTGTCAGCCAGCCGTCCGAATGGCAGAAGCGCTTCCATGCCTTCAGCGAGCATCAGGACGAGCTGTTGCGGGAGGCTCGGCATGCGCCCACCCGAGGCTGAGGCCGCGATTGCGTCTATGGGTTACGCGCTGCGCGAGGTGCGGCGCTGGCGCAATGGACGCAGCGAAGTTGACCAGGACTGTATTGCCGAGGAAGTGCCGGTTGCGCTTCTCTACAACGGGTGCCCGCACGTCGTGATGATGGCGACGCCGCGCGATCTGGACGACTTTGCACTCGGGTTTTCGTTGAGCGAGGGCGTGATTGGCAACGCGAATGAGCTTCAATCGATCGAAACGAGAAACCTGCTGGAAGGCATCGAGTTGCAGTTGCTGGTTCCCGCTGCGCGCGCCGAAGCTCTGGAAGCGCGCCGGCGCAATCTGACCGGACGCACCAGCTGTGGACTCTGCGGTACGCAGGCATTGGAAGATGCGGTGCGCCAGCCTGCGCGCGTCGCCGCCGGGATTGAAATCGATGACGCGACCTTGCATCGCGCGCTCGCGCAATTGCGCACGTGCCAGCCACTGAATGCGGCGACCGGCGCCACTCACGCGGCAGCATGGGCGCGCGCGGACGGAACGGTGCGCGTGTTGCGTGAAGACGTAGGTCGCCACAATGCACTCGACAAGCTGATCGGTGCGATGGTGCGCGCCGACGAAAACCCGCAACAGGGCTTCGTCATCATCACCAGCCGCGCCAGCTACGAGATGGTGCAGAAGGCCGCGACGGTTGGCATTCCGATGCTGGCAGCCATTTCGGCGCCGACCGCACTCGCGATCCAGCTGGCGGAGTCGACAGGCGTCACCTTGATCGGATTTGCGCGCGATGAAAGTCATGTCGTCTACGCACAGCGTCGACCCGATGCTGGCGTGCATGCGGAGAATGCCGCATGAGCATCGAATCACTGGTCCGCATGGTGAACGACATCGGCAATTTCTTTGCGTCGGAGTCCGATCGCGCGGTCGCGATTGCCGGTATTGCGAACCACATCAGGCGCTATTGGGAACCACGCATGCGCCGTAAGATCTACGCGCATCTGGATGCCGGCGGCGAAGGTCTGGATGAACTGGCACGAGACGCCGTGCGGCAACTCGCCGACCAGGAACGCATGCCAGCGTCGTGATCGGAGACCTACGGCCCGACGGCGAATGGGCAGAGGTTGTTCCAGATCTGGCTCAAGTGTGCCGGCGTGTAGGCGTGCCCACCCGCAACCGGTCTGAAGAACAACATGCGTTCCTGTTCCCAGCCAGCGCTCGTGAAGCGTGTGACGTCCGCTAGGGATTCCGGATACAGGCTGTCGCTTGTGCCGACATGGATGTCGACCGGGATTTTCGGCGATACCGCGGGCAGGAAGGTCGCGCAAGCCGGTGAGCTGGGATCACCGGGAACGCTGCAAGCGAATGCGCGCAGCACGCCGGCACTGACGCCGTACGAAGCAAAAAGGCTGGTATGGGTGAGCGCCAGTCCGTGCGCCACATGTCCGCCGGCAGAGAAACCCCACGCGACAATGCGCGAACGTTCGACGTTGTAGGCCGCTGCCGTATCGTCGATCTCGGCCAACATAGCGGGGATATCGGTATCTGGAATCCAGCCGCCGCTGCCGCCGGTCGCCACCGATGCAATGATGATGAAACCGGCGCTGTCGGCGATCCCGGACCAATCCGTGCGTGCCTGTTGCGCCGCGGCGGGGGCCGTACCGGCACCGCCCGCACCATGCAACGCGAGTACGAGTGGCCACGCCTGCGTTGGTGTGTAGGCGGGCGGCAGATGCAAGTAATAGTTGCGATTGCCTACGCCAGGTACCGCCACCGTGCGCGTCACGTCGCCGGGATAGGTGCCGCCGCTGCCATTGGATGGTTGGCTTGGAATGACAATGTCTTCGAATCCGTTCCAGAAGATCGCATCCGATGCCGGGCATAGGGCCGCAGGGAGGCGCACCGTGGTGGCAGCGCTGCTCCCATGGAAGGCATTTGCCACGAGCAGGCAGGCAAGAAGAAGGCGAGCGGGAAGGCGCATTCGTCATTATCGGCTGAAAAAATGTTAGACGCCGGTTATGCCGGAAAAGACACCATCCATACGCAATGGTAGGGTTGCGCCCCGCTCTGGACCGATGGGAATCGAGGGCTGGCGCCCTTTGCCGCGCCGCACGATGGTCAGATCGACGAACTTGGGGCTAAGATCGCCACCAATTTGTTACAAACCCGCGAAGAAACCGTTTGCAAGAAGGAGCGTTGTATGCAGAGTAAAAACCGTCGGTCCTGGCTCGCCCCTTCGCTCGCTGCACTGCCGTTGGCGCTCGCCGCCGCTTTGGCCGGCCAGAATGCGCAGGCCAGCGGTTTCCAGCTCAAGGAAAACAGCGTCCAGGGACTGGGTCGTTCATTTGCCGGCTCGGGGTCAGCGCCGGGCGATTGCTCGGTGGTCGTCAACAACTCCGCTGCCCTCGGCGACCTCGGCAATGCCAATTGCGCGCAGGCTGACCTCAACGTGATCAACTTCGCGACGAAGTTCCAGGGTAGCGGCACCGATTTCCTCGGCCGCCCGCTCAGCGGTGGCAACGGTGGCGACGGCGGCGTGACCAAGCCTGTGCCGTCCATGTATTTCACGCACAAGGTGAACGATCAATGGGCGATGGGTGCCTCGCTCGCCGCACCGTTCGGTTTCGAGACCAGTTATGACGATCGTTCGATGGTCCGCTATGAGGGTGTCGAATCCAAACTCCAGTCGCTCGACCTCACGTTCTCGACCTCGTTCAAGATCAACGACATGTTCTCGATCGGCGGTAGCCTGATCGCGCAACGCACGAGCGCCGAGCTGAACCAGGCGATCGACTTCGGCACCATTCTCGCAGCGCCGACCAATGGCGCGGTCCTGCCGCAGGAAGCCGATGGCTTCGGCGGTCTCAAGGGCGACGACTGGGGTTACGGCTTCGCGCTCGGCCTCTTGTTCAAGCCGACAGCTTCGGATCGCATCGGCGTGAATTTCCATTCGCAGATCGATCACACGTTGCAAGGCGATGCGAAATTCCTGGTGCCGTCGAACATCCTGCCGCTGTTGGGTGGTGCATTCCTGAATCAGAAAGGCCAGGCCGACTTCGATACGCCGTGGTTCTTGACGGGTAGCTGGTGGCATACCGTCGACGACCGCCTGAGCTTCGGCGCCGACGTCAGTTACACGCATTGGTCGAGCTTCAAGCAGCTAAAGATCCTCTACTCGGATGCCGCGATGGCGCCGTTCACGAACGCACAGGCATTCAACTGGGACGACACCTGGTTCTTCTCGGTCGGTGGCGACTATCGCTTGAACGATCAGTGGACGTTGCGTGCCGGCATCGCCTACGACCAGACGCCAACGAACGACCAGACGCGCACGCCGCGCGTGCCAGACGGCGACCGCAAGTGGGTGTCCTTTGGTCTGGGCTATCGTTTCAGCGACGAGCTGAAATTCGATGCTGGCTTCGTGCACCTGTGGGTCTCCGACGGCACCATCGACCACACGTCGTCGACGTTCAGCCAACTCAACGGCAAGTTCCAGAGCAAGGGCAACGTGCTCGGTATTTCCGGCCAATACCTTTTCTAGGCATCAAGTGTTGGGGAGAAGCCGGCGGGCGCCTTCGGGCGCCCGCTGTTTTTGTGCCTCCAGAAAGCGTAGAAACTCCAGATGGCATCTGCGACAGTGCCAGCGACTTGCGAGCGTCCTGCGGTTGGAAATTCCTTTGCGCCGCCACGCGCACCGCGCAATTGGCTAGATGCGACCTCACGCTGACGCCCCATCGCGGGATTGCGTCCGCGCCTCCCGCTCTGCCGTCGGCAGGTGTCATCACCGCGCAATGCATTAGGTGTTGCGCCGGTCTGCATGTAACGATCCGTGACGAAGGCAGAGGCAGTGCATCCGTCGGCCCGCAACATCCGTACTATCACCGTGATCCAGGGGCACCGCCCAGCGCTGTTGCGGCGATGAGCGGGCATTGCATGTCGCATTGAAGGGGAAAGGTCCATGACGTCCACGTGCGGGCTTCGTCTCGCTCCAGTTGCTGGTCTTGTGTGCGCGCTGACGATGGCGGTGCTTCCGATGGCTGCGTGGGCACAGGACGCGGCGCCCGCAAACGCATCGACCTCGGTTGCCCCACCGATGCAGACGGGGGTGGAAGTGGTTGACCGCGCCTTGCTCGGCAGCAACAAGTTGTTGCTGACCGGCGGCGTCAGCCAGCTCGAAGGCGCGGCTGGTGGCGGACTGACGCCCTGGGCCGTGATCGGTGGCTACGGCACGCGGGACGAGGTGGGCGCGAATGCCTATTACACCCATGTCGGCGTGCAGAACTACCACTTGTCCGACGCGGGCGTTCTGATCGGCATACATGATCGGGTCGAGCTCTCGTTCGCACAGCAGCGGTTCAATACCGAGGATGTCGGCGCTGCACTCGGCCTCGGGCGCGGCTTCACCCTTCGCCAGAACATTGTCGGCGTGAAGGTGAAAATCGCCGGCGATGTCGTGCTCGACCAGGACAGCGCAATGCCGCAGATCGCGGTCGGCGTGCAATACAAGTCCAACGACCGTGGCGATGTGTTGCGTGCAATAGGCGCGAAAAGCGATAGCGGCACGGATTTCTACGTCAGCGCGACCAAATTGCTGCTCGGCCAGAACCTGCTGCTCAACGGCACACTGCGCCTGACCAAGGCGAACCAGCTCGGCATCCTCGGCTTCGGTGGCGACAAGCACGACGGCTACTGGCCCGAATTCGAGGCGTCGGCGGCATACCTGCTCAGCCGCAAGCTCGCCATCGGCGCCGAGTACCGGATGAAGCCGGACAACCTCGGCATCGCACGCGAGGATGACTGGTACGACCTGTTCATCGCATGGGCGCCGACCAAGCATGTGTCGGTGACGCTCGCCTACGCCTACCTCGGCAACGTCGTGATCAAGGATGACCAGCGTGGCTTGTACGCATCCGTGCAAGTCGGCTTCTGACCCTCATCCATTGCGGAGCTTAACCATGATCACGTTTCCCACGAGGCTCGGCACCATGGCATTGGCGGCGACCCTGTTGCTGGCTGGTGCTCCTGCTATCGCGCGCAGTGCAGAGGATCCGGCTCCCGCCGATCCATCGCTGCTGCCGGTGTTTCATCAGTTCGGGGACAAGCCGGGCCTGGTCGCGTTGATGGAGGATTTCATGACCGAGCTGGTGTCCGATCCACGCACGCGGCCGTTCTTCGCGGACGCCGACCAGAAACACATCAAGGCGGAACTCGTGGATCAGTTTTGCGTGATCCTCGGCGGCCCCTGCCAATACACCGGCAAATCGATGAGCGAGGTGCACGCGAAATTCGGCATCCACGAATCGGAGTTCAACGCGCTCGTCGAAGATCTGCAGATCGCGATGGACAAGCACAGCATTCCGTTTCGTGCGCAAAGCAAGCTGCTGGAAAGGCTGGCGCCCATGCATCGGCAGATCATCACGCGACCCTGACGGTTTTGTGCGCCGCGCGGGGTGCGGCTGCGGCAAGGATCGACGGCGCGCCTGGCCGCCACGGACATGACACTTCAACAGCGCACGATGCGATATCCGCAGCGTGTTTGCCATTTGATGCGACAGGGGAAATCGACATGACCACTCCGCGTTTACTTGCGGCATCTCTCTTATTGGCACTGGCTGCCTGCGCCGAGTCGCCGCAGAAGGCTGTGCCGATGCAGTCTGCGACACCGCATGGCGACGCGAAGACGAGTGCGGCACCCGTACGAACCGCCGCGCCATCCACAACTGCTGCAATCAGAGCGCCATCGACTGCGCCCGCCGTGGCGGCATCGTCGACCGCGCCGGACCCTGTCGAGAAATCGGTGGCTGACGCGCCGGTTGTCGCCACGGGCAAGAAAGCTGGCGCGGACGCGGCCAAACCCGCGGTGCCGCCGGTTAAACCGCCGCGCAATGATGCGGCTACCCCAGCAGTGAGTACTGCGAGCGCGCCGGTGGCCGTGCCGAAGGCGGTCGTTGCAGCAGCCTCGGGTAGCTCCAGCCTGAGCGGACACGTCGACCTCACATCGGATTCCGCCGTTTCGCCCGACGAAATCGCCGCCGTGGCGGTGTACTTCATTCCCGACAAAGGCGCCGTGCATGCGAAGCCGGATCGCTATCTGATGTACACGCACGAAAAGCAGTTCGATCCGGAAACCCTCGTGGTGCCGGTCGGCAGCACGGTCAAGTTTCCCAATCGCGACGAAATCCTGCACAACGTGTTTTCCGCAACCGCAGGTTCGCAGTTCGACCTCGGACTGATCGGCGAGGATGGCTCCGGCGAGCATACGTTCACCAAGCCCGGACTGATCCTCGTCAACTGCAACGTGCACAGCGCGATGCAGGCGACCGTACTCGTCGTCGACACGCCGTTCTTTGCGCGGGCCACGCGAGACGGCCAATTTTCCCTCGAAGGCTTGCCTGCCGGGCCCGGCAAACTCACGTTTTGGCATCCGCGTGCAGGATTCCAGAGTGTTGCGATTTCGCTGCCGGTATTGGCGCCGATCGAGCAGTCGATACGTCTGACCAAGCCGCGCGTGGAGGCTCACATGAACAAGGAAGGCAAGCCTTACCAGAACTTGTCGCATTGAGGTCGTCCTACGTGAAGCCCGCTCTTCGATATCCACTCGGCTGCATGGCGGCCGCTGCTGCCGTCGTTGCAATCGTGGCCGCCGTGGCCGCGTGGCAAGTGCGCGCGGCGGATGCGATCGTCAACGCAAATGCGTTGGCGTCAGCGCAGTCGATCCAGGCGCGCATGAGCGCGCAGCGTCAGCGCGAGCTCGAATTGAAGGTGCGTTTGCTGGCCGGCGACGCCGCCTTCGTCGGCTACATCGAACACGCGTTGGGTGCCGGCTCCGAGGCGGGTACGACGATTGACCAGGCCTCGATCCGCGATCTTCTCGAAGAGCGTCGTGCGACTTACGGTCTCGAGGACGCTGTCGTTCTCGATACGGCGGGTCGTCGCGTGGTCGCATCGGGAACCGACTATCTGGACCCGCGCGACATCGCGAATGCACCGTTGGTGGCGAGTGTGCGCAGCACGCTGCGCCCGGTTTGCGGATGGAACATCTACACGCAAAAATTCCTGTTGGTCTGCGTGGCTCC
>JBDSFA010000380.1:0-5670 GCA_039919785.1 Dokdonella sp.
CCGCGGCTTGCGCCGGTGATCAGCGCAGTGCGGCCATCGAGCCGCCAGCGTGACGGATTCGTCATCCGGACTTCCTCCTGCTTGTTCGAATCGGAGCTGCGGAGCAGACTTTAGCGGATGCCACTACAAGCCGGAGTACCTGATGTTGCGCACCTCCCTGATCACCGCCAGTCTGCTTGCGCTTGCCGCATGCAGTAGCCATACCTCCACCGATGTGCAAGCCGATGCGGCAAAGGCCGTCCCCGCGCAACCTGCTGCTGCGAAACAGAAGACCGTGATTGACGATCAGCTCAAGGCACTCGACAAGGCCAGGGCCGTTGGAAATCAGCTGGAGAAAGAAAAAGAAGACCACGACAAGGCGATCGACGACCAGGGATCGTGAACCGGCAACACCATCCCCACCCAACCCTCCCCTTGAAGGGGAGGGCTAAGTGCAACCGCGGGTAGCTCGCTGCAATACGGTCGATCCAGGGATGGTGCAGCGCACCTTTGCGTCGTGAACAGGCCCGACTAGTCTCGCGCTCAGCCGCTATTTTCAGCGTTTCAGCCAGGAGGCTGAGGTGCAGCCAACCGATATCCGCGATCCAGCGTACTTTCACAAAGTTGTCGATTGCCAATGGGCCTGTCCAGCCCACACGCCTGTCCCCGAATACATCCGCCTCATTGCGGCCGGGCGTTATTCCGACGCGTACATGGTCAACTGGAAGTCGAACGTGTTCCCGGGAATCCTCGGGCGCACCTGCGATCGCCCATGCGAGCCTGCGTGTCGACGCGGCCGCGTCGAGGAAAGTGGTGGTGGCAAACCGGAGCCGGTTGCGATCTGCCGCCTCAAGCGCGTGGCGGCCGATCTCAAGGACGACATCACGCATCGTCTGCCAAAGCCTCCCGCGATCAAGAACGGCAAGCGCATCGCCTGTATCGGCGCGGGCCCGGCATCACTCACCGTCGCGCGCGATCTCGCGCCGCTCGGCTATCACGTCACCGTGTACGAAGCCGAAGCAAAGGCCGGCGGCTTCATGCGCACCCAGGTGCCGCGCTTCAGGCTGCCGGAAGAAGTCATCGACGAGGAGACCGGTTACATCCTCGGGCTCGGCGTCGAATTCATCAGCGGCCAGCGTATCGAGTCGATGAAGACGTTCCTGGCGCAGAACCACGACGCAGTGTTCGTTGGCTGTGGAGCGCCGCGCGGTCGTGATCTCGATTTGCCGGGACGTCGCGAAGCGGCCGCACATATTCACATCGGCATCGACTGGCTCGCGTCGGTCTATTTCGAGCATGTCACCAAAGTCGGCCGGCGCGTGATCGTGCTCGGCGGCGGCAATACCGCGATGGACTGTTGTCGCTCCGCGCGCCGACTTGGCGGCGAAGAGGTCAAGGTCATCGTGCGCTCGGGTTTCGACGAGATGAAAGCGTCCCCGTGGGAAAAGGAAGACGCGACGCACGAAGGCATTCCGATTCTCGACTACCGCGTGCCGAAGGCGTTCGTGCATGACAACGGACACCTGACCGCAATGACGTTCGAGAAGGTGCGCGCCGAACGCGATGCGAACGGCCGCCGCAAGCTGGTGCCGACCGGCGAACCGGACGAGCTCGTCGAATGCGACGAGGTGCTGATCGCGGTCGGTCAGGAAAACGCGTTTCCGTGGATCGAACGCGACGCAGGCATTGCGTTCGACAGCGAATGGGACATGCCTGTCGTTGACAAGATGACGATGCAGTCGACTCTGCCGCATGTGTTGTTTGGCGGCGACGCGGCGTTCGGTCCGAAGAACATCATCTGGGCGGTCGCGCACGGGCACGAAGCGGCGGTCTCGATCGACAAGCTGCTGAATGGAGAAGATGTGCACGACCGCCCGCTGCCGGCGGTCGAGCTGATGTCGCAGAAGATGGGCATCCACGAGTGGAGCTACGACAACGATATATCGCCCGACGAGCGCTACAAGGTGCCGTGGGCCGACGCGAGCAAGACCTTGAAGAGCATCAAGCTCGAAGTCGAACTCGGGTTCGACGCCGAAACGGCATGGAAGGAAACACAGCGCTGCCTCAATTGCGACGTGCAGACCGTCTTCATCGACAAGTTGTGCATCGAATGCGATGCCTGCGTCGATATCTGCCCGATGGATTGCATCACCTTTACCGCCAACGGTGAAGAAGACGAGCTGCGCCAGCGTCTGTCCGCGCAGGCCCTGAACAAGGAACAGGATCTCTACGTTTCGGGCATCTTGAAGACCGGCCGGATCATGGCCAAGGACGAGGACGTCTGCCTGCACTGCGGGCTGTGTGCCGAACGTTGCCCGACGAGTGCGTGGGACATGCAGAAATTCCTGCTCAACACCACGGAAGCAGGGCCGGGTTGCCGCAGCAACGTACCCGCGCGGACGCCCGCTGCATGAATCCGATCGCCGCGGTCAACGATTTCGTCGTCAAGTTCGCCAACGTCAACGGTTCGGGCTCCGCTTCGGCCAACGAACTGTTCGCCAAGGCGATCCTGCGCATGGGCGTGCCGGTCAGCCCGCGCAATATTTTTCCATCGAACATCCAGGGTTTGCCAACCTGGTACGAGGTACGCGTCAACGAGGCAGGCTGGCTCGGTCGTCGCGGTGGTGTCGATCTCATGGTCGCGATGAATCCGCAGACGTGGGACGCGGATCTGAAGGAAATCGAGCCCGGCGGTTATCTGTTCTACGATTCGACACGGCCGTTGCCGAAATCAAAATTCCGTGACGACGTGCACATCATCGGCGTGCCGCTGACGGAAATCTGCAATCGCGCGTACACCGATCAGCGTCAGCGCCAGCTGTTCAAGAACATCATGTATGTCGGTGCGCTATCCGCGCTGCTGGACATCGATGTCAAGATCATCGAGCGCCTGATCGGCGAACAGTACAAGGGCAAGGAAAAGCTGCTCGACGCGAACAAGGAAGCGCTGCATCTTGGCCGCGACTATGTGAACGAGCATTTGGCCCATCCTCTTGGCCTGCGCGTGAAACATGCCGACGCGGTCGGCGAACGCATTTTCGTCGACGGCAATACCGCCGGCGCACTCGGTTGTGTCTACGGTGGCGCAACGGTGTGCGCGTGGTATCCGATCACGCCTTCGTCCTCGCTGGCCGAGATGTTCCAGAAATATTGCATGAAGTATCGGGTCGATCCCGATACCGGCACCAACAAGTTCGCCATCGTGCAGGCCGAAGATGAGATCGCGTCCATCGGCATGGTCGTAGGCGCTGGCTGGAACGGCGCACGCGCATTCACCACCACGGCGGGTCCGGGTATCTCATTGATGACCGAGTTCATCGGCCTCGCCTACTTCGCCGAGATTCCCGTCACGATCATCAACGTGCAGCGTGGCGGGCCCTCGACGGGCATGCCGACGCGCACGCAGCAGTCGGATTTGCTCTCCTGTGCCTACGCCTCGCACGGCGACACCAAACACGTGCTGCTGTTTCCGGAAGATCCGCACGAATGCTTTGAATTCTGCGCGCAGGCGCTCGACTATGCCGATCGCCTGCAGACGCCCATCTTCGTCATGAGCGATCTGGACATCGGCATGAACCAGCGCCTGTGCGCGCCGTTCGTGTGGGATGACAGGCGCCAGTACGATCGCGGCAAGGTGATGACGGCGGAGGAACTTGAAGCCGGCAAGGATTTCGGCCGCTACAAGGACGTCGACGGCGACGGTATTCCGTACCGCACGTATCCCGGCACGCATCCGAACCGCGGCGCCTATTTCACCCGTGGCACTTCGCGCGATGCGTATGCGCGCTATTCCGAACGTGGCGCAGACTATCTCTACAACATGCAGCGCCTGCTCGACAAATTCGCCAGCGCAAAAACCTTGTTGCCACAGCCGTTACTGCGGCGGGCCTCGCAGCCGACGCCGTTCGGCGCGATTCATTTCGGCTCCACCGCACCTGCGATGGACGAGGCGATTGCCGTCCTCGAAGCTGACCAGCTGCATGTGGACACCTTGCGCGTGCGCGCGTTCCCGTTCGCGGACAGCGTCGCCGAGTTCATCCGTACGCATGAACGCATGTTCGTGGTCGAGCAGAACCGCGACAGCCAGCTGCGCTCGATGCTGGTCAACGAATTCGGCATTGATCCGGCGCGCCTGATTGCGGTGCTGCACTACGACGGTACGCCGATCACGGCGCGCTTCATCGCCGGCGCAATCGCCGCGCACCTGAGCGCCGCGGCACACGCGTCGCGCGATCAGGACAAGGTTGCCTGAGGGAGTACGCCGCGCATGATGACGGGACTGCAATCGCTGGTATCCCTCGCCATTACATTGATGATGATGGCGGCGGTCATCCTGCTGTGGCGAAAGCACAAGTCCCCATGGTTGGTTGCCGCGTTCGTTGCCGAGTGCGTCGGCCTGCTCTGTCGAGGAGTACTCTCCGTCGCACCCGAGCTGTTCAGTTCGACTCCGGTGCTTTCCTCTGTCTGGACCTTGTCGGCACTCGCGTTTGCCACCGGCCTGCTCGGCTACGCGATCGAAACGACCCAACGGCGCTGATCCGATGACCTATATCGCAAAACCCAAGCTGCACCACCCGAATCTTTCCTGCAATTCGATCGGCTTCACGCGCCGCGACTATGAAGGCAAGATCTCGACGTTGTGCGCGGGCTGCGGGCACGATTCGATCTCGGCAGCGATCATCCACGCCTGCTGGGAGCTGGCGATCGAGCCGCACCGCATCGCCAAGCTCTCCGGCATCGGCTGCAGCTCGAAGACACCGGACTATTTCCTCGGCCAGTCGCACGGTTTCAACACGGTGCACGGACGCATGCCATCGGTGTTGACCGGCGCCAATCTCGCCAACCGCGACCTGATCTATCTGGGCGTCTCCGGCGACGGCGATTCCGCCTCGATCGGTATCGGCCAGTTCGTGCACGCGATGCGGCGCGGCGTGAATATGGTTTACATCGTCGAGAACAACGGCGTGTACGGGCTGACCAAGGGACAGTTCTCGGCCACTGCAGACCAGGGCTCCGTATCGAAGAAGGGCGTCGCCAATACCGACTCGCCGATCGACCTGGTCGGTCTCGCGATGCAGCTCGGCGCGAGTTTCGTCGCACGCAGTTTCTCCGGTGACAAGCAGCAACTCATACCCCTGATCAAGGCCGCGATCGCGCACAAGGGCGCGGCGTTCCTCGACGTGATCAGCCCCTGCGTCGCGTTCAACAACCATGCCGGCAGCACCAAGAGCTACGAATACGTGCGCGAGCACAACGACGCAGTGAACCAGCTCGACTTCATCACAGCGCGCGATGAAATCACGATCGACTACGCGCCCGGCGAGGTCGTCGAAGTGGAACAGCACGATGGCAGCCGGCTGCGCCTGCACAAGCTCGATGCCGCCTACGACCCATCGGACCGCATTGCGGCAATGAACTATGTGCTCGCACATCAGGCAAAAGGCGAGGTCGTCACCGGCCTGCTCTATGTCGATCCCGATTCGCACGACCTGCACGAGCACTTCAACACGACGACAAAGCCGTTGAATACGTTGTCGGCGCAGGACCTCTGCCCTGGCGTGGCCACCCTCGACAAGGTCAACGCGTCATTGCGCTGAACGGCGCCACGTTTCTGCCTGGCCACGCTGGTGTGGTTTGCACGTCACTCGCGACAAGACTAAACTAACACGACTTAGTTTACTCGGATACGCA
>JBDSFA010000136.1:0-11557 GCA_039919785.1 Dokdonella sp.
CGGTGTCGCCCGCCTGGCAATAGAGCAGGCCGGCGTTGACTGCGACCGCGGCGAATTTTGCCTTCGTCGAAGGCCGCTGCAGCAGGAAATACGGCATGAATGCGCCGCGCGATTCGCCGCCGAGATAGATTCGGTTCGGATCGACGGATTCGCCGCCTACACCGTTGGCGATCAGTGTGTCGATCATGTTGCTGAGGAACTGCGAATCCTGCGGTTGTCCGGCTAGGTCGTGCGCTGCATGCGTCCAGGTCTGGTTGATGCCGCTCGGTGTGACGAGGATCGCCGCGTCCGCATCTGTGAACGGATAGAAGCCGCTGCCATAGCCGTTGCCGGAACCGCCATCGCCGTGCAGCCAGATCAGCACCGGTCGGCCGTGGAAAGGAGCTGCCTTGGTCGGAATACGGTAGTAGTACGTATGGGTCGCCCCATCGGTTGTCTGCAGCGTGGCCGAGCTTGAGACTACCGCGGCAAGCGCCGTCGAGTCGAAGCCGTCACCAAAGAGGTCCTCGCAGTCGGCTTTGGCGCAGGCGCCGATCCATGTCGTCGCTGCGATACCGAACAACGTGTGCAGGAAAATAGATTGTCGACCCCGAACGCGGCCTGCAACGCGAGGCGGCGAGCGCATTGCGCCAGCGAGGTCAGATCTTGCGCGACGAGCCGCATTGAGGATGGACAGTCGAGTGTTGTGGCGCGGGCATCCGGACAAATGAACCATTGCAAATCTCCGAGCAGGCATGAGAAGCGGATCTTGCGCGGAACACCACCGGCCAGCGTGAGACCGCTTGTGACGCGCATTGCGGCCCATCAAGCAGGGTGCATCAGACTCATACCGGAAACAGCGGCGATTCCGGCCAGAGGGCCCAAGGATGCTCTGATCGCTCCTGCACTGACAAGTCTGCTCCAGCTTTCGCAGTCGCAGCGACCCAAGCCTTGCCAGATCGCCGGATCGACGATGTCCAGGGTGTTACTCAAAGTACTGCACCCTCTCGCCATAGCCATCATCGTCGGGGTTCGCATGGTTGGCGCGCACGGAAAAATGTCGGCCCGGCTGCGGCAGATTGAGCATGATCCAGGAACCGTCGGCAGCAGCCGGCCAGAACGCCCTGCGCTCGCGGCGCGCCATGCCGATCGACTCGGCTCCGTGCCGCGCGATCTTTTCGCCGGAAGCGTGCCCAGTGAACAGGATGCGTTACGTGCGGCTGTGGGCGGTCGTTCAATATCAATTTACTTTGCCACACGCCGCCAATGCTCGACGTCGAGCGCGAATGCGTCTCGCGTGTCGCACGCGCGCCCAACTTCCGCGAATTGGGCATCGACGCGCTTGAACAGTCGATGGCTGCGAAGTGCAAAACGTTCGACACGGACGCCGCGAGATGGTTCTGATCAGTCCGCTGACACCGCCGTTCCCACTTGCTGCCGCCGCGTGCGCATGCGAAACGCGTCGACAGCGGGTGACATCTCGCCGCTGTGGGCCGTGCAGAACACAGACCGCTGCCGCGAAATCCGAGTCGCCCAGCGTGCGCGCGAGCTTTCGAACGCCCAGCGGCGCACGCCGATGTAACGACGTGCAATGCGGATCAGTGGTCCACGAGCTCATCCGGCGCTGCATCACCGGCTTTGACCGCATACGGTCGAGCATCGTTGACCAGGTGCAGCAGAAAGCGACCCGGTTGCTCCTGCATGACCATGTGTGCGGAATCATCGAACCAGACCAGCTTCTTCACCGGCGCATGCAGCGTGGCAAACCAGCGTGCGGAGACCTCATGGGAGACGGAATAGTCGTGGCGTCCGAGGAAGAACAGCATCGGCAGGTCGAAATGAGTGGTCTTGCTGAAATCGACCTCCGTGAGCGGACCGAGCAGATGGCCCAGGGAGAACAGACTGCCGTCGTCGATCGCCTTGAGGTCGGCGTCGCTGTACTCGGGCGCGAGTTTTTCGGCTTGGGAATCGAAGTCGAAATTCGTGCGTCCCCATGCCAGTCCGCCGTACAGCTCCAGCCACTTGCGCTGCGTGCCGATCGCATCGAGAGAGAGCGGTTTCCCCGCCGTCGGATAGGGCGCAATGCGCGCAAGATCGCGCATCGCCTCCTGGTTGTCGTGCTTGCGCGCCTCGTCAAGTGCGAACTGATAGCCGATCGCCTCGCTCTGCCGCATGTTTGCGATCTGGCCGACGCCGATGTAGGCATGGAACCAGTCCGGATGCGCGTGCGCGAGCCGCACGCCGAGTACCGATCCCCAGGAATGACCGAGCAGAAAGATTTTCTTCTTGTGATAAGTGCGACGCAGATAGGACACGACCTCTTCGGCATCGGACGTCATCCCTTGCAAGGTCATTCCGCCAGCGATCTTGTCGGCGTCATTCGCCGCATAGGTCTTGCCGGCTCCACGCTGGTCCCATTGGACGACGGTGAAATAGTCTTCCCATGGCGTCTGAAACGTCCACGCCAGCGGCATATCGGGTGAAGCGGGTCCGCCATGCAGGAACAGCAGGATGGGATTGCGTGCATCATTGCCTCGCACCGAGATCCATTGCTGCGTGCCGTTGACGGCGATCAGGATCTGGGTCTCGACGCCATGCCCGCTGACGATCTTGCGCGCGGTCCCGATGATATCGCGCGCGTCCTGCTGCGTGAATGCGCGATGCTTTGCGGCCTCGTCTTGCGCACCTGCGCTCGAACCCGTAGCCACGCCGCAAACGCACGCCACCACCCACCACAACCACGTCAATCGCATCGCGGGTGCTCCAAAACAATCAAGGCGAACTTTGACGAGTTCGCCTTGATCTTGTCCAGCCCGAAGGCTTCAACGCATGCGCAGCGACTATTGCTTCAGCTGTTTGGCGGCCGTTTCCGCATCGTCCTGCTCCCGCTTGGCGCGCGACTTCGCCGAATCGAGTGCCGCAGAGGCCGAATCCTTGCAGCTAGCTTGCTGGGCGCTCGGCAAGGCCGTGCACTTTTCGGCTGCAACCTTGTAGTCCGCCTCAGCCTTCGAGACCGCGAGGTCATGCCTGGACTTCGCGTCCTTCTGATAGACGTCCGATTGCACGGACGCAAGATTCTTGTTCGCATCGCGTTCGGCATTGCTCGCGTCCGCACTGGCCGCGTTGATTTTCTCGCCAGCGGATGCGTTCGCCTTGGCCACATCGGCGCTCGCCTGCGCCTGCGCTGCGTCGAGTTTCTGGCGCGCTTCACCGGCCTGTTCGGCAGCCTTCTTCTGCGCCGCAGCAACATCTTCTGTTGCCTTCTGCTGGGCCTTGGCGATGTCCTCCTGGGCTTCGCCCGGCGACTTCTGACAAGCGCCGAGGGACAACGCGATAGCGATGGCAAGGCAGGCAACGATTGGATTGCGGTTCATTGATGGATCCCCATGCAAGCCGCAGAACAGAGCGGCGATTGCAACAGTCTGCGGGGTGACGATTTATCTCAGATGAACAAGATTCACGAAAGGATCGGAGCGTTGCTCTTCGCTCATCTTCCTTCGCATCTGAATGAGCGGTGCAATGCACGCCGGCACCGACACCGGGGTTCAGGCGCCGTGCGCTTCACTGGAGCTTCTTTCTACGGAGGGTGCTGCAATGAAAGGTTTATGCTTTGGAATCGCCACCGCGCTCGCTTTGATGTCGACGGCTCAGGCCAAGCATGCGACCGATGATCAGGCGTTCGTGACGCAGGCCGCGCAGGGTGGCATGGCCGAGGTGGAACTGGGCAACGTCGCCAGTGCGCAAGGCAGCAGCGATATGGTGAAGCAGTTCGGCAAGCGCATGGCGACTGATCATGGGAAAGCGGGCGCCGCGCTCGCCAACGCGGCTGCCGCCGATGGATTGACCGTTGCGACATCACCCTCCGCAAAGCAAAACGCGATGGAGATCAGGATGAAGGCCAAGCAGGGCGCCAGGTTCGACAAGGCGTACGCGAATGCCATGATCAAGGACCATCGCGACACCATCGCGCTGTTCGAGCGCGAGGCAAAGGCAGGTTCGAATGCGAAGGTGAAGGCGTTTGCGCAAGAGACTCTGCCCACGCTCAATGATCATTTGAAGATGGCGGAAGACCTGAAATCCGGTCTCAAGTAGCCCATACGCGCGCCGGTGTCGGGTAGGCGGGCAACGGCGCGAGGTGTCAAGGCACCGCCTCGCGCCACGGTTGGCCGATGCAAATCCGTTTGTGGCGCCGGCGCAGGTTGTGCGGCGCAACCGTTGGGAGTTATACATGTGCCTGCGCGCCGTCGGGCTTCCTGCAGCGGCGCAAGCTCCTGCCCCGAACGCCAGGTGTGCCATGACCGATCCGTACAACACCGCGCAACCTCTGCCAGGACTCTTGCTGACGGACGCGATGATCACCACCAGCCCCGAGCTGCCCGGCTTCCGAATCGTGCAAAGCATGGGCATCGTGCGCGGCCTCATCGTGCGTTCGCGCTCCATCGTCGGCAACTTCTTCGGCAGCCTGCAGACGTTGTTCGGCGGAGACATCACGATTTATGCGAGTTTGTGCGAAAAAGCGCGTGCCGATGCGTACCGCCAGATGTACATGCATGCGCGGCAAAAACAAGCCAACGCGATCGTCTCGATGCGCTACGACGCGACCGAACTGATGCCAGGCCTTACCGAAGTGCTGTGCTATGGCACAGCTGTTGTTGTGGAAAGCGACAGGCGCTGACGTATCTCCGACCGGCTCGTGCCTGCAAGGGCGCAGCAAGCCAATTGTCTCGTCTCGATTTGTCGCCCGCTGGTTCGTCGCACTTCCATCTCCCCGGATGAAGGACGATGTCATGAGGATCTACTGGATCAAGGCGCAGGCACCTCGTCGCGTGCTCGCATTGGCGAAGCACCTGCGCATCGACGCGCAATTCGTGCAGCAAACCGGCACGCTCCGCTCAGCTGAATACGCACACCTCAATCCCAATCGGAAAGCGCCGACTCTCGTGGACGGCGACTATGTGCTGTGGGAATCCTCGGCGATCATGGCCTACCTCTGCGTCAATGCCGGCTCGGACATGTGGCCGACTACCGACGCGGCCGAGCAGATCGAGGTTTTGCGCTGGCTATCATGGAACGACAATCATTGGGCGCCGGCCGTCGCGCCGTTCTATTTCGAGCACATCGTGAAAGCGACGTTCGGACTCGGACAGCCGGATCGGGAATCACTGACAGCCCACGTTGCGGATCTCGAACGCTACGCGAAGGTGCTGGATGACCGACTTCAGGATCGTGATTGGGTCACGTGCGGTCGACTCACCATCGCCGATTTCCAGCTTGCATCGATGGCGACAGACTGGCGCGCAGCGAAAATACCGTTGGAGCCCTACGCGAACATCGTGCGCTGGCTCGATGGCCTGATGCGGATACCGGCGTGGGCTGATCCCTGGCCTGCCAGTGTTAGCGGCGCGACCACTTCCCTCTGAGAGGCCGCAGCCGTGAACGCTCTTCACGCGCCGCACGCAGGCGCTGTGCAATCGGGCACGTCAACTCGTCCGGCCCCACCGTTTGTTGGAGCGTGTACCCCGTTCCCGCATCGGCAAGCCAGTCGAGTTGACCCCGGCGTTCGCCTGGCGCCAATGTCTCGATCCGTGAGACGTCGCGCGCTCACGCTGCGCACGTCGGCCGCCAACCCCTTCCGGTGGTCGACGAAAGCCACTCGTCCCGCAGCCGCTCGTCGTGAGACGCCGGGTACTGCGGGATTCTTCTATTGCGCCTTTGGGCAAGACAGATTCGCCCTGCGTGCGGCCAAACTTGCGGCAGTACTGTCGTCAACGCTTCCCGACAAGCAATAGATGCGACAACAGTGACGACAGCCGCAAGGGGTATGTCCGAGGAGAATCTGGTCCGAGCATCTTTCGCGATCCAGATGAATTTGGACGACGACATCGGTTTCAACCGAACCAGCACCCTGATCCTAAAAAACGCAGTAAACGCAGTAAACGCAGTAAACGCAGTAAACGCAGGAAAACCCAACATTTCCATCCGTTGGCAGAGCGACCTTGCTCAACGTACGAATCGTTTCGTTGACACGTCGGAATTTCGGTCGTAAGGTTTTGCGGAACGATGGACACCGGGAAAAAGTCATGACTATCCGTACCCTCTCATGTTGCCTTCTTTGCGTTTTGGCAGCCTCTTCGACGCAGGCAGCGACCAAGCTCGACTTTGGTGGTCAGTACACGATGCAGCCGCCGCGCTATGACTCCACGGACAATACGGATCGTCCGGCTGACCAGAAGTACGGCACACCCGAAGACGCGGCGCGACCCGGTGAGAAGTTTTTCTTCACCGCCGTGCATTCGCTACGCGAAAAGGACTATGCGTTCACGGTGGACATGTATCTGGTCTCTGCGTCGTGGGGCTACAAGCCGGCGCAATACAACCTCGGCATCATGTACTTGAATGGCGAGGGCATTCCGGCCGATCGTCCGCGCGCGATGGCATGGCTGGCGTTGGCGTCGGAACGCGGTGAGCCGCAATATGTGCAGGCGCGTGAACTGCTGTATGCGGATCTGAGCAAGGAAGAATTCGCGCGTGCGAATGAAATATGGCGCGAGCTCAAGCGCACCTATGCTGACGAAGTCGCGTTCGTGCGTGCGAAGGCACGCTGGGCGCAGACACGCGCAGCGATGACTGGCTCGCGCGTAGGTGGAGCCGGCCCGCTGAGCATTGGCTCGGCCAATAGCGGCGGCAGGATGACTGCCTTGGTGAGTCCGCTCGAAAGCGGCGGTGCGACAGGCTCGAAAGTCGCAGGCTCGTCTCCCGAAAACTACGGCCGATCGAAGGTCAACGGCTTCGCGACCGCCGCTTTCGGTGTCCTCGGCAGCGGCAGCGAGGATGGCTCCAAAGCTTATCGGCAGCTGCGGGAGACGGACAATCCGTATGATCCGAGATTCAGCTGGCATCCCTTCAGCGGCGAGGCCACCGTCGGTCCTCTCATTCCCGCAGGCGATGTCCAAGCGGATGAGCAACCGCGCGATCGCTAGGCTCGATCCCTCCCAGAGCCAGTGCTCGCACGAACTGCGAGGTCGGCAAACGCAATTGCGCGTTCCACCACCTTCATGCTGGACGCGCGTTCGTGCGACGACATCGCCGCGCAGGTCGTTTTCACTGCGACCGTTGCTGACGCACGGGCATCGGCGCAACTGGCTCGTTTCTCTGGCGACCCGACGGGTGCCTTGTAGCCGATCGGATAGGTTCCCTTTTCGCGTTATGGCGAAGAACCGGCGGTCAGCTGACGAGCAGCCTTGATCCCAATCTCGCCAATCCGCAGGGAGCTTCAGCCTCCGTTCGGTAGACAAGAACGATTGTGTTGACCACGCCAATTGCGCCTTGCCACGATTTGCGCGCCACCTGGATCGATGGATCGCCACGGCTCTTCGCTTGATCGCTCGCTTGTTTTGCAGCAAGGTAGCTGCCGATCATGCCAACTCATTCGATGCGCCCTCTCACGATCCTCTGGAATGCAACGACCGGATTCGTCGATCACAGCGACCTGACGCTTGCCGCGAGCATCGCCTATTACACAGCATTGTCGCTCGCGCCCCTGCTCGTGCTCGGCTTGTGGGTCGCAGCATCGATATCGCCGAATGCGCAGGCGCAACTCGTCAACCAGATCGGCTTCCTCGCAGGCAGCGATGCGCGCACCGCGGTGCAGCTGATCATCGACAACGTTTCATCCAAGCCTTCGATCGGCAGCATTGCAGGATGGATCGGTATTGGGGTGCTCGTGTTCAGCGCAACCGCGGTGTTCTCGCAATTGCAATCCGCACTCAACACCGTGTTGAACGTCGAAGCGCTGGTGCCGACACATGCGCGCTACCTGCTCTGGCGGTGGGCGCGCCGGCGCCTGCTGTCGATCGGCATCCTCGGTGCAGTCACCTTCGTATTGACCGTTTCGCTCGTGACCAGCGCGGTACTCGGCATGCTGCTGCCGGCAAGCGGCTCGGTATGGGATATCGCAAACCAAGGCATTTCCGTCGTGATCTTCACGATCCTGTTTTCGGCGCTGTTCAAATACCTGCCGGACGCGCGCCTGTCCTGGCGCGACACCGGCATCGGCGCGTTTTCGACGGCCGTGCTGTTCACCGCCGGCAAGTGGGCCATCGGTGCGTATCTCGCGCACAGCGGCATCGGCGGTGCATACGGACCGGCCGGTTCCTTCGTCGTACTGCTTGTGTGGGTGTTCTATTCGGCGGCAATCTTCCTCTTCGGCGCGGAAATCATTCAGGCACTGATCGTTCTACGGCGTGCCACCGTTCCTGCCGCGCCCGCGGATCCTTCGCGCCAGAACGCGTAGCTCTATGCGCCAAGCCTTGTCACCGATCAGTCGACGCGGTAGGTCGAATGATCGCGATACCACGTCCACGCGTCCGTGGGCACCAGGGTCTGGACGTCGATGCCCAAGGCCACGTGCGCATCGAGCACATCGCAAAGAACGCCCTGCAGATGCTTTGACTGACGGTCGTCGGCAAGGTTGTGCTGTGCATATTCGATTGCCTCGCGCATGTCCGCGGCCCAGCCGTGCATGCGCTCGGTGACGCCCGCAATCCGCGTGCGCAGCCAGCTGTTCATTGGATCGTGCAGTACCAGTGCATCGCTTTCGGCGAGCGTGTGCAGCGTCTGGCGAATCGCGGGGAACGCGCCCCGATACCACTCGGTGCGACCTCCAGCGGAATCGGGAATCAGCAGCGGTGCCGGCGCGAGGTAGTCGGAAAAGTCCGCGATCAGGCGGCGTTCGATCCTGCGTGCGTCGCGCACTCTGTCGGTCTCGACGAGCACGGCGCGGTCGAGATCGAAGAACTCGAAGTAACGACGATGCAGCGTGTGCACGCGAACCAGCGGATCGCGAGAGAAACCGATCTTCGCGATGTCCTCATGCCGGCAAGGCAGCAGATACGCGAACGCGCGTCCTTTGCTCAGCGAACGGGGGTAGGGTGGGTCTTCGGTCATGGATGACGCCAGGCGTTTGGACTCTTGATCTAAGCCGTGCGGGCAGCGTGTCGCGCTCAGCATACCCTGAAGCTTTCCTGACTCCGCGGTCGCGTTTCCTTTGTCGCGACGCGCGTTCGCGGTAGGGTCGGAAGTCTCGGCGCAAACGCGTCGTCGCGACGATGAACCGACATGAAGCAATGGCTCGCTGCACCGGAGCACGCGAACTGGATCGAGCTTGCGATCGCGCTGGGTCTGCGCTTGCTCGGCGCCCTGGTTCTGCTCGCGATCGGCATGCGCCTCGCTGCCGTCCTTGCGACATGGATCGGGCGTCTCCTGGGGCGCACGCAGATAGAGCAGACCGCCGCCCAATTCCTCGCCCGTGTCGCGCAGATCGCGTTGCAGATCGTGCTCCTGCTTGCCGTGGTGCAACTGCTCGGCGTACCGATGACCTCGATGCTCGCCGTGCTCGGCGCCGCCGGTCTCGCGATCGGTCTTGCACTGAAAGATTCGCTGTCGAACATCGCCTCGGGTTTCATGCTCGTCGCATTGCGCCCGTTCAAGGTCGGCGATGTTGTGACGATCAATGGCGTCACCGGCAAAGTCGAGGTCATCAATATTTTCCAGACCCGCCTGCGCGGACCGGACAACCAGACCGTCACGCTGCCCAACTCGCTGATCACGACCGATTCGATCGTCAACCTGACGCCGGACACCACTCGCCGCATCGAACTGGTCATCGGCATCGGCTATTCCGACGACATCGACCTCGCGCGATCGACGGTGATGGAAATTCTGCAGGCCGAACCGCGCCTGCTCGACGAACCTGCACCCGATGTGCTCGTGTATGAGCTGGCCGAGAGCAGCGTCAATCTCGGCATCCGCGGCTACGTCGAGAACGCCGACTATTTCGCGACGAAATGCGAACTGACCGAGCGCATCAAGAAGGCGTTCGACCGCGCCGGTGTCTCGATCCCGTTTCCGCAGCGCGATACGCATGTGTACACGCACGGGGCTGCGAATGCAGCGGACACAGGCAAGCGCGCGCTGGCGCGTTCCGCGGGAGGGAAGGCCGACGAATCGAGCGCCGCAGCCGCAGTCGCAGCCGCGACCAGCGTGAGCGGTTGATCCCCATGGAAACGGTTGAAGAACCCGATCCCGCTTCGCGTCACTCGATGAAACGTGCGATGTCCTGCAATGGCAGTCGCGTGATATCCGGTACACGACAGGCGGGCGCCGGATAGCCGACAACGAGCAGCAGGAAAGGAACTTCGTTGCGCGGCCTTTCCATCAGCGCATTGAGAAATCCCATCGGGCTCGGTGTATGCGTCAACGTCGCCAGACCCGCGTGGTGCAATGCGGCGATCAGCAAGCCGCTAGCAATACCGACCGATTCGTGCGGGTAGTAGCGTTTGGCCTTGTTGCCCGCCGCATCCACACCGGTGCGCTCGTAGAACACACCGATCAACCACGGCGCCACGTCGAGGAAAGGCTTGTCGGCGTTGGTGCCGAGCGCGTCGAGCGCACTCAACCACTCGGGCGGCGCGCGATGGGCATAGAACTCGCGCTCTTCCGTCTCGGCCTCTTCACGAATGCGATGCTTGAGGGCGGCATCGCTGATGGCCACGAATCGCCACGGCTGCTGGTTCGCGCCGCTCGGCGACGTGCCGGCGGCGCGCAGACACTGCTCGATGATCGCGCGCGGCACGGCCGTGGCAGCGAATTCGCGTACCGTGCGACGACGCGCCATGCGGTCGGCGAAGTTCGTTGCCCGCGCGAGGCGTTCCTCGTCGCTCAGGGTCTCGGATGCGGGGAGCGGAACGAATCGGGATGACGGCATGACGGTGATCTCTCCGGGAGCGTGGCGCGTCGACGCCGGCCGACTGCAGCCGAAATGTGCACGGCACTCAGGAGCAACGTCAACCCATTAATGCAGTCGACCTCCGACGGGTCGCAGCCGATGAGGCCGCCTATTTGTTCGCCGGATGCAATTTTTCGCGTTGTTCGGAGATCGCCCGCGCAGCGGCGAGCACGACGTCGGACGGCACGCGCACGCGGTAGTCCGGGTGCACGTACGAGAACTGCAGGATGCCTTCGGCATCGACGATGTAGACCGCAGGCACCGGTAGCGCGTGGTGGGATTCGCCGGACGACTTTTCCAGATCGATGCCGAAAGCGGTGAGCTTGGCCAGCGTCGCCGCATCGACTCGATAGGCAATACCGAACGCCTTGATCGCAGCCGCCGTGCTGTCGGAGAGCAACGTGTAGCTGAGCTCGTCGTGGCCCAGAGTCTTGCGCAGTTCTTCCGGTCGGTCCGGACTGATCGCGATCAGTTGGTAGCCGAGCGACTGCAAATCCTTCTGGATCAGGCGCAGGTTGCTCAATTGCAGATTGCAGAACGGGCACCAGCCACCGCGATAGAACACCAGCACCGCCGGTTTGCCGTTGACTGCCTTGACCAGCGTGGTTGGCTGCCCGTCAATGGTCTGCAAAGGTGCATCAGGCAGATGGCTGCCGAGCAGTACCGGCGTGACGCGGTCGGGCGCACTGGCCAGCTCCGCCGCGTAGGCGGTGCCGAACAAAGTTGCGAGGGCGACAAAGGCGAACGAAACAAGCAGACGCATGGCAATTCTCCGTTGGGTTCCGGCTTCGG
>JBDSFA010000108.1:0-12750 GCA_039919785.1 Dokdonella sp.
GGCGAATTCGAGTGGCATGCCGGGCTGGTAATCGAAGGTTAGCGGGTTGATCGCGATGATCGCGTCGATCGGCTGCGCGGACTGTGCCGCCTTCAGTGCGTGGTAAGCGCCCGAGCAAAGCCCTGCAACCGTGACTTCGCCGACACCCGATTGCCGCACCCACGCGACCGCGACGCCGACGTCGCCGACCGCCTGTCCGCTGTACACGGTGCCCTCGATGCCGCCCTTGCGCGTGTCGCTGTCGCCGATGCCCGACTGGTCGACACGCAACACGAAATACCCGCGCGTCGCGAGTTCGCGCGCGAACGCAACGCCGAGGCGGTTCGGGCCTATGCGACCGATGCCTCCTGCATTCAGGAGAATCAGCGCGTGGCGTGCTTCGCCGGATTGCGGGCGCGTCACGATTCCGCGCAGGCAGTCGTCGATGGCGGCCACTTGCTCGATGACGGTTGCAGCGCCGACCGGGATCGTTGCGCTCGTGCAAAGTTCGATGGAAGGTCGTGGCAAAGGCGCGGTCGGCAAGGGTGGTCGTTGCGCGGCAAACGCGACGGTCGCGTCGAGGATCGCCCGTGGCACTTCTGCGCGATGCGGATCGAGCATCATCTCGACATAGCCTGGCAAGCGCCGCTGTTCGACATCTGCACCGAGTTCAAGCAGGTGCGCGGCCAAGGCGTCATTGCCGGCAAGGTCGTCGCGATCGAGCAGCAGCACGGCGGGCGCTGGGCTTTGTGTGTCCGACTTGAGATCGATCTGGGCGAGCGCCGTGCGCGTCTGTTCGGTCAATGCGAAGCCGATGAGTTCGTGCACGGATTCGTCGTGTGCGCCAATCGATTTCGGCGGTGACGCAAGCCCGAGCGCCAACTGCAGTGCGCGACCTTCGCGCAAGAAGGCTTTGCCGCTGGCTGGCGCGGCGATTGCGACCACGCCCGCGACATCATCGCGCCGTTGGGCAGCGCGCACCGCGAGCAGTGCGCCGAGCCGAACGCCGGCGAGCACGATGCGCGTGGCGCCCGCCTGGCGAGCCAGATCGCAGGCGTCGGATACGCTCGCGAGCCAGCCTTCGACACGATCGGGTTCGAGATCGTCGCCTGCACTGTCGCCGCAGCCATCGAGATCGAAGCGCACGGCGATGAGATCCGCGCGCGCGGCCTGTTCGGCGAGATGGCGCAGGCTGCGCTGTGCGCAGATCGCTTCGTAGCCGAACGGAGGCACGATCACCAGAGCGATGTCGGCGGTCGCGGCGGCAGGGCGATGCAGCCAGCCGAATCGGCGACGCTCGCTCGCGCCGAAGAAACCCGGTTGCGACGACGGCGCCGCTGCGGGTGCCATGCCCGATTGCACGACGTGAGAGATCGACGGCGCGCTCATGACACGTCGAAACGCGCGCCGCTCTCGGCGTTGAGTGCGGTCACCGCGCCGTTGACGCGTCCCTCACGACGTGCGCCCGCCGCGCGCAGCGTGAGCGTGCGCGAGTCGCCGGGCGCGATATGGAATCCGGCGTCATCCGCGATGAAGCCCGGCACGTCGAGCATGACTGATTGCGCGAAACAGCGCGCGTTGATCGTGACCACGCGTTCTTCCGGCGTGCGGCCCGCGCTCGCAATGGCGGAGAGGCCGACATCGATTTCGCGTCGCGCCGGCAAGCCGACTGGAAAGAAGAAGGTCTCCGCAAGGCGTCGATCGCCGGCGATCAAGGTCGCGTGAATCATGTCGGTTTGCGCGGGGCCGAAGCGATACGCATGCGAGAGATCGAGAAAGCCCTCGAAGAAATCGGTCGCTGCAAGTTCGACCGACGCATGACCCGGAACGCTGACATCGAGCGCACCATGGCCAACCTGGATCTGTCCGGCGCGGTACAAGGTCAGCTCGACGCGCGCATCGAGCGCTGCGGCCGGATCGTTGAAGACATGCAGCGCGAGGCCGTTGACGCCCTCGTCGCTGATCGCGATGGCGATCGGCGACAGCACGCGTCGAACCGCGTGCAGACATGGCTTGGCGAGGCCGTGCGCATCGACCAAGCCCCAGCCGGCGCCGGGCCACAGGTCGCGCAGGAACCAGACAAGAGCGCCGCGCGTCGGCGATCGCGCACGGCGCCATTCGGCGAACGCCTGCGCCATCGCTTCGCCGGTCGCGGCGCGGCCGAGCGCAAGATAGCGATCGTGATCGGCGTAACGCAGCGCGGTTGGATCGAGTCGGTAGAGTCGCTCCAGATAGTGATCGCGCACATCGTCGAAATCCCAGCCGGCGCCGAGATCGCGCGGCGAACGCGCCTTCCACAGCGCGTGGTGGACGCGCAACGAAGCGCCACCCGGCAGGCCGCTCTCGAGCGGGATGTTGGCGAACGCGAGGCATTCGGACGCGAAGCGGACCTCGGCCCGGCGCGCGTCCTCGAGTGGTCGCAGGTAGGCGCCGACGCCGTAGTACGAGGCCGGTCCGGCATTTGCGGCATGCGGGAATGCACCGCCGTGCGTGCTGGATGGCGCGTACTCGAAGCCGACTGCGCGCACGCGAGCCGCGATCAAATAGTGGAACAGCGGCGGTGCCCAGCGTTCGCGACCGGCGCCGGCCATCGCGGCTTGCTGCTCCACTTCGCTGTTGCCGCAGACGAGCGCGAGACAGGCGCGTGCCTGCCATCGGGCGAGCTGCTGGTCTACTTCGCGCGTCACGCTGGCGTTGAACGCGGCGTCGTCCGGATAATCCATGTTGGCGAACATGAGGTCCTGCCACACCAGCACGCCGTGCTCGTCGGCGGCGTCGTAGAACGCGTCGTCTTCATAGACCATGGTGCCGCCGACGCGCAGCATGTTCATGCCCGCATCGCGTACTTGTGCGACGGCATCGCGATAGGCCTGCGCTGACGCCGCGAGCGTGACGACATCCAGCGGGGCCCAGCAGGCGCCGCGGCAGAACACCGACACGCCGTTCACGCGCACGTGGAAATCGTCACCGTCGCCGCGATCGATTTCGATGCTGCGAAAGCCGGTCTTGCCAAGATCGACGACGGACGTGCGCCTGTCGTGCAGCAGCTGCAGCGACACCGTGTACAGCGCGGGCGTTCCGTGCGTGTGCGGCCACCACAGCTGCGGCGATGCAACGACCGCTTCACCGCGCCAGCAACCGTCGCGCAACTCGAGTGACGCTTCGATGCGTTCGCCGTCGCGTTCAATATGGAGTATCGCGCGATCCACGCGAGCGTCGAGCGCAGCGCTGATGTTCAGGATGCCGGTGTCGCCTGATTCGATGCGTTGCAGTTGCGACTGCAGATCGATCTTGCCGATCTGCAGCGAGCGGTACTCGATCCACACCGGGCGCCAGGGCCCGATTGCCGGACACGGCGGCGACCAGCCCGGCGTACGTCCGAGCAGGGTGGTGCGAATCCAGCGCAATTGCGGGTGTTCGAGCATCGGCACGCGCCAGCGCGGACGCGGTCGCTTGATCGCGAGTTCAGCCGTGAGCGCGCGGCAGCGGATCACCAGTTCGTGCTCACCCCGCAGTTCGATCGGCACTTCGTGTGCAATGAACATGTTGTCGCTGGCGAGTACGTGTTGCCCGTCGAGCCAGACGTCCGCGAGCGTCGCGATGCCATCGAGGCCGAGGATCGCAGGTCCAGCATCGGCGCTGATGCGTGCACGCCACCAGAAATCCTCGGCGTCCAGTTTGCGTGGTTCGTCCCAGCTCCACGCCTGCGCAGCGCGCAGCGCGCCCGCGGCGGTGCCGGGTACTGTTGCCGGCAGCCAGTGGAGCTGCTCCAGGTGTTCGAGCGTCGAACCGACTGCGGCCGCTGCGACCTGCCAGCCTTCAACGAGCGCGATGCGTCGATTTTCCTCGACGCATCGGCCCCGGTTCATGCGCGGCCTGCGGTCAACTCGTCCACCGCCGTGGTGATCGCCGCGATGCTTTCGAACACGCTGCGCTTGAGCATGTTGTCCGGAAATTCAACATCGAACTCGCCTTCGAGCGCGAGCATGACGTTGACGCTCGCGTGCGATGTCATGCCGGCCTGGTACAGGTCCGCATCATCAGCGAGGGTTTCCGCATCCTTGGCCAGGCGGCCATGTTGCTTGAGGATGTTGCGGATCTTGTTCGCACTACTCATGAATAATCACCACTGCCGTTGCCTGATCCCCGTCATGGCTCATCGACAGCGCGAGCTGGGCCTTGCCCGTCGCTTCGCGTGCCGCCCCGTGCAACACCAGTTCGCACGCGCCATTCGCCAGGCGTCGCACTTCGATGTCGCGCCAACCAATTCCTTCCAGTGCCAATGCTTTCCTGGCCGCTTCCTTCGCCGCGAAGCGGGCCGCGAGGCGCTCCCCGGTACACGCGGGCGAAGACTGCGCGTAGCGGATTTCGTCCTCGGTGAACACGCGGCGCAGAAAACGCTCCCCGAACGTCTGCATCGACTCGACGATGCGACTGATCTGCACCAGGTCGATACCGACGCGAAGGCGCGGCGCAGGTGGCAATTCTGCCATAGCCGACGTCAGGTTGCGTTGGCCAGCGCCGTTTTGGCGAGCTGCCAGTGTGCGGCCCACTCGTCGAAAATGGCCGTGGTATCGAACGCGCGTTTCGCATTCACCGCGCGCGCTGCCTTCAGGATAAAGGCCTTCGCTCCGTTGGATATCTGGTCGCAGGCATCGGCTGCGTTGCCGAACCGCTCTGCGTCCAGCCAGCGCAAGTGAAGCGCCGCCAGTTCCATCGCCGAGCCGAGCTGGCGTACGGTCGCAAATGCCCATGCATGGTAGTGCGCGAGGCCACGCTCCTGCAGCATCGGCAGGTCGCGCTGGAACCGGGTCGCAAAGCGCGCGATCGGATTGTCGTTCGGTGTCCGCTGCGCGTGCTTTGCGAGAAAGCGCGCCGCCATTGCTTGCAACTCGGCCTGCGGTCGCCGCATGCTGCGGTCGACGCGGACGATCTCGGCAAACAGCGGCATGAAGGCGGGATCGTGCGGTGTGTTGACCCGGAAGGTGCGCTCGAAGTCTTCGCCTTCCAGCATGAAATAGCCTGCGTTGTGGAAGTAACCGAGGCGTCCGGCATCGACATCGAGATCGGCCAGCACGATCGTCGACTTGGTGTGCTGGGTGCGATAGTCGGTGCCGGCCGTGTCTGGCAGCCACCATGCATCGGCTTCGGTCGAGATCAGCTTGCCGGCGCCGAGATGCTCGACGGCGTGCTCCAGCAGCGGACGCCAGCAGTTGAGCTCCTGCACGTCGATGCCGTAGAGCTCGCGCAATTCGTCATGCGGTGGCTTGAAGAACGTCCACTGGTCGCCTTCGAAATCGATCGCGACGACGAAGCCGAGCATGGCCAGCGGCTCGCACCCCAGCGCGTGCACCAGCTCGATCCAGACGTCGACGTAGCAGTTCTTTTCCACCCAGACGCGATCTTCCGCGTGCAGCATGTGCCGCGGATAATTCGCTGCATCGAGACCGAGCACGTTCACCACGACAGGTTCACGAAGATCAGGGCCAGAGCTTGGCGCGCACTGCCGAAGGCCATGCGCCGGGATCGAAACCGTGAGTCTGGAACAGTGCCATCACCAGCCGTTCCAGGCCGAAGCCGAGGCACGCCGTATTCGCGACCTTGCCGTCTTCAGTGCGGATCTCGAACGCTTCGCCGAAGTGTTCCTGGTGATAGTTGAAAGAACAGACAGCGGTCGGATTGTCCTTCGAGATCACCGGCACCAGCACTTCAAACTTGAGCTGCTGTTCCTTCTGCGAGGTCGCGAGCATCTTTCCGCCCTTGCCAAAGAACGGATCGGATGCGACCTCCGCTTGCGCCGGAAGTCCGAGCGACTCCAGCAACGAAAGGCCGCGCTTGAGCCACATGTCGCGCCACTCGACGACTTGCTCGGGGGTGCCGCAGCGCACGAACTCGCGCACGCGGAACGATTGCATGCGCGTGGGCTCGAGCGAAGGCTCGTTGCGGAACACCCAGTTGAACATCGTCACCAGACGCCCTTCGGCCGGTACGACGCCACTGAAGCTCGGATAGATCGGGTAGCATGCGGCCGGATTGAGCACGACGTCGGTCATGCTCTGAAAGCCATCCCAGGGCTCGCCGGCGTGGATCGCTTCGCTCAGCTGGCGTGCGGTGAGTTCCTTGCCCTTGAAGCTGAAGACGGTTCCGGCGAGGTTCGGGAAGCTGTCCATGTAGTCGGACTTCTCCAGTACCTTGCGGTCGATGGTCGGCGGAAACACGAAATATTCCGCGCCATCGTCCTTGGCGAGGCGGGTCACCAAGGTGTTGAAAGCCTCGAGCACATCCTCGAAGACGTGATTGCGGCCAAAAATTCCGGGCACGCCGACCGGGACGATCAGGCCGTGCTTGACCAGACCTGCGTGAAATTTGGCGGCGTCGTATTCGGTCGCAGACATGCCTCAGGCATCCTTGAAGACGAGCAGCATCGAGGCGCTTTTGCCGACGATGCGTTCATTCGACACCATCAAGGCGGCGGACAATACATCGCGGTAATGGCGACCCACGCTGAAGGGAGAATCGTTCTTGTAGCCCATGATGCCGATGATCTGCAGCGCTTCGTGGCACAGGCGCGGCGCGATCTCGGAACAGGCCACCTTGAGCTGATTCATCTTCAGCGCCCACGCCATCGTGCCGAGTTCTTCACGCGCGGCTCGATCATCCGTAGCGGTCAGCTCATCGAACTCGATCGCGCAGGACTGCCAGTTGTGACGCATTGCCTGCAGTTCCACATGCGCGCGCGCGAGGCGAGCTGCATTCGGCGGGACCGTGCCCGGGCTGCGCCGTGCGGCGCCGCGAACGAACTCCGCAGCGCGACCGATCGCGTCGGACACGATGCCCGACCACAGCGCCGACCACAGGATGTGCGAGTAGGGCACCATCGTCTGCGCCGAAGAATCGGCAAACGAGCCGGGCACGATCTGTTCGGTTCGTCCGCGTCCGGAGAATTTTGCGCCGGGACTGCAGGTGCCGCGCATGCCGAGCGTGTCCCAGGTGCCGTTCTGGTCGAGGCTGTAGGATCCTTTCTCGAACAGGACCAGGACTTGGTCGCTCGCGGCGGCGTCGGCCACGCGGCGACAGGTGACCAGTTGCGCATCCGCATGGGCGCCGTACGAAACGGTTGTCGCGTCCTTTTCCAGCGACATCGCGTCGCCCTCGACCGCCACTGCGCAGACGCTCGAACGGGTATCGCCGAACGTACCGTTCTCGGACGTGATCGAGGCGATCAGTTCCTGCTTCCCGACCACGTTCTCGCGCAGATAACGCTGGAAGTAAGCCGAGTCCTGGCCGTGCCGGGCGATGCAGGCCACCTGGATGTGATGCATCGCGAGCACCATTGCGGAGGAGCCGCACCCCTGAGCGAGCTTGGCGCATTGCATCGACAGTTCTAGCATGCTCGCGCCTTCGCCGCCGTAAAGCTTGGGCGCCGCCGCCGACAGCAGACGGGCTTCCCGGAGCGCTGCAAACGTCTCGTGCGGAAATCGGTTCCCCGCATCGACAGCGGCGGCGTGAACGGCCGCTACCTCCGCCGCGATGGTCGCGGTCCTGGCGACCATGCCGTTCGTGCTGGCGCTACCGCGTGTCGTCATAGTCTCCGGGTTCCTGCGAAAGTGGATTCAGTGCAAAGAGAATTTGTTCGTGTGCGTGATGTGGGGTCTGGCGCATCGGTGTTCGGGCGCATCCGCTCTTCATGATCAGGATTTGCGCTGAATGCACGAAATCCACCCCGATCAATGCAGAGCTTGCTCGCATTTTCCGGTAGTACGGTTGCATCCGCGCGACCACTGCGATTGCCTTTGGGGCAACGTCTGGCAGTCCGCCGGAATGCAAATGAGGGTATCGACCTGCGATGATTCATTCATTTGAAAACGAGGGCAAGCCGGCAGCGCAGTCGGTGCGCGGCATTTGAAGGGCGGATCGCACAAACGTGCGTGCCTGCTGACCCATTTCCGCATGCTGGCTATCATGAAAGAATCCCCTATCCGGCGCAACAATGGTTCACTGAGGAATGCGCCTGTGGCTCATCTTTTCGCGCCGGCGTTTTGCGATATTCGACATGCCTCGATGTGATTTTGAGTCGGCGCTCTGGCAAGCCTTGCTGGCAATCATGGTCGGGGTCTGCATGCAACGAGGCTGGAGCGGGATCGCACGCGGTCGCCATAGCGAACAACGAAGCGCAGCGTAGCCCGAAACAAAAAAGCGTCGTGCTTTGTGGAGCGTGCGACCGCGGTTCACCACTACAATGCGCGCGATCGCTCGGGCTCCGGCGGCGCCTGTGCGCATCCTCCAGCGTGCACAGCGGTGAATCACGGGCATCCGGTTCTTGGGTCAGAGGGCGGTCAAAATGGCGTCGCGCAGAATTTCCTCGTTGGACGGACTGCGCGCGTGCTCCATTGCGTTCGTTCTCCAGGGCCACCTGGCAGGCACCCACGGTTTTCCGCTCGCCCTGGAACCGGGCCGGATGCTCGGCGACCTCGCGAATCTCGGGGTCAATATCTTCTTCATCATTTCGGGCTTCCTGATCACGACCCTGCTGATGGAGGAGCGTCGTCAAACCGGCGCTGTTTCGTTGCGCGGCTTCTACTGGCGCCGCGCGCGCCGCATCCTGCCGGCGGCCTATGCGTTCCTGCTCGTGATCATGCTGGCCGCCGCCCTGGGCTGGGTGGAACTCGGCAGGAACCATGTAATCTTCGCAGCGACGTACCTCGTCAATTACGACGTGTCGCGCCCCTGGCAATTCGGCCATTTGTGGTCGCTGTCGGTGGAGGAGCAGTTCTATCTGCTGTGGCCCTTCGTATTCGTATTGGTGAAGGAGCGCCATGCGCTGATGGCCGCCGCGTTCGCATTCGCCGCGGCGCCGCTCGTGCGCCTGGCCATGCATCTCGCATTTCCGAGTGGACCCTACCGCGACCTGGAAATCTTTCCCGCGGTCGCAGATGCCATTGCGATCGGCTGTGCATTTGCGTTGCTGCGACCGAAGCTGCTGCAGAACCCTGCGTATCTGCGCATGACGGCATCGCCGTGGCTGTGGCTTCTGCTGCCCCTGATCATCGCGGCAAATCGCTTGCGCAGCTACACTCTCATCGATGTTCTGGCATGGCCGTGGATGCTGATCGCGATGACGGTGCTCATTGAGTCAAGCACGCGCTGCAGCGGCACGCTGGCATGGCGCTTCCTCAATTGGCGGCCGCTGGTTTTCGTCGGCACCTTGAGTTATTCGCTCTATCTGTGGCAGCAGCCATTCCTGAATCGCCACATGGATTCATGGGCGACGACTTTCCCGGTCAATATCGTGCTCGCCTGCGGCGCGGCGCTGCTGTCGTACTACCTGATCGAACGGCCGTTTCTGCGCTTGCGCCGGCAACCCGCTGCATCTGCAACGCGGGCGCCGCGGCCGGAGTTGTCCTCTGGTGCAACACCTACCCAGGCCGTGGAAGAATCGCGCGGATAGGAACTTGCCAGCGGGGAAGGTCGACGCGCCTGCGCGGGCCACTTAGCGGGCGCTGTGCTCGATCGCTCGTGGTGCCGGATGTGTGGTCGCCCGCTGCAGTGGGCGCAACGGCGAGCTGTACCAGCTGCTCACCTTGCCTCGTTCGAATGCGATCCACGAGGGGCCGTAGTCCCAGCGATCGTCGCCGCGCACAATCGGTTCTTTTTCGATGCTCAAGACGTCGTCCTTGAGCATGCCCAGCTGGAGCGTGAGTTCCGGGTCGGTGCCCGTCGCTGGCTCAGGCGTCGCTTGCGCCGCCAGCAGCCCTTCATCGGTCGCATGAGCGCCGCTGTCGTCCGCAAAATCCGGCCACAACCATGCCGCGGCCGCCAGAACCGAAAGTGCGCTGCCGACGGCCAGAAGCAGAAGAAGCCCGGTTCGTCGTCGGCGCATCAAGGTGGGCGCAAGAATCGCCGCCGCCAGGGCTGGCTGTGGAGCAATGCTTGCACCGGGCAAGCGGCCGTGCCGACGATGAAACGCAGTAGCCGACCCATACAGAACTGTCAGCTGCTGCAGACGCTCACGTGCAAGGTCCACGTTGGCGGTATTGGTGGCGCATTGGCGATCCGGGTGCAGGGCAGCAACACGTCTGCGATACGCAAGTTTCAGCTCGTCGATGCTGGAATCCGCGGGCAGCCCCAATTGCTGATAGAGCAATAGAAAATCTGTCGGACTCATTGCCAGCATCCCCAGGCGTCCCATGCCCGGCGTCGACGCGCTCGCATGGGCTTTCAGCGGCGAAGTATACAGGGATGCCGATTGGCACCGAGACCACCTGGCCGGCCGACCGTGAAACCTGTCGGCGAATCGCTATTGCAGCCAAAAATTCCAATCCGTGGGCGCGAATCGAAATTCGGCATATTTTGCGGACGTGCATCTTATTTGCGCCAAATAATTCACCGATCTTGATGATGCCAATAGCTCAGTACGTTCGTAATGATATGTTCGTCACATCGGCAATAAATCGGAGTCCATAAAGTTGACTTCCCTGAATCGCAACGCAAAACGATGATCGCCTGCTATCCATCGCATGGATGAAAATCACGTGGGTTTTGCAGGCAAGGACACGTGTGGCGGTCTCCCTGGAGCACGATCAAGCTTTGGCAAGGTTGGTTCTCGAATGAGAAAATTTGTCCGTTTTGTCGCCGCGCTCGCCACTCTCGCAGTGTCGTCGAGCGCGTTTGCAGCGATCAGCATCGATCTCTCGTACGTCGATACGGGTTCCGCCAATTACACGCGATTCAAGTCGTACGTTGACGGCGCGGTTGCGCATCCGACCAATCTTCCGTATCTGTTCGCGGCAGCCGATGCCGCCTGGATGTACAAGCTGATCGGGCAGACGCAGTATTGCGCGCTCGCTGTCACCCTCGTGGATGCCCAGGTTGCGGCTGCCGAGGTGGCTATCGCCGGCGGCGGCGTACCCGTGGTTGCGGGCGATTCCTACCTCAATTCCGGTTCGATGATCTCCGATCTCGCCCTGACCTACGACTGGTGTGCGGCGCAGACCACACCTTCGCAGCGCACGCGCTGGTCGGCGTATGCGGAACAGACCGTCCACAACATCTGGAACTTCAACACCGCGACCTGGGGGGGCACCTCGCATCCGTGGACGGGCTGGTCGACGGACAACCCGGGCGACAACTACTACTACAGCTTCCTTGCCGCGACGATGTACTGGGCGCTGGCCAGCAATAGCAGCACCTGGAAGACCTTCCTGACGTCGCAGAAGATCCCGCTGCTGGAAACCTACTTCACCAACCTGCCCGATGGCGGCAGCCGCGAAGGCACCGGCTACGGCGTATCGCACAAGAACCTTTTTCTGCTGTATCGGATATGGCGCGACAGCACCCTGCAGAACATGGCGGATGCCAACACGCATCTGACCGACAGCATCCTTTATTGGACGCATGCCACGGTGCCGACGCTCGACCGTTTTGCGCCGTTCGGCGACCAGTCGCGTTCGTCGTTGCCCATCCTGTATGACTATCACCGCCATTTGATGCTTGAAGCGCGCAGGATGACGGCCAACACGAGTGCGGCCAGCATCGCTTCGTGGTGGCTGACCCACATCTCCGTGCCAAAGATGACGAGCAGCTTCAACTACCGCTACGACCTTCTGCCGGCGGGTACCAACGGCTTGGCACCCGCGGATCTGGTCTATCACGCGACCGGCACGGGCCATTTGTTCGCGCGCACCGGCTGGGATACGGGCGCGATGTGGCTTGCGTTTGCGGCCGGCCCTTATCTGGAAAGCCATGCGCACCAGGATCAGGGCTCATTTACGCTGTTTCAGGGCGACTGGTTGGCGGTGACCGAGAACATCTTCAGCCATAGCGGCATCCAGCAGGGTACCGACGTCGCCAACGTCGTGCGCTTCACGAAGAATGGCGCCACGATCACGCAGAAGCCCGGCACCACCTCGACCATGACGATCAACAGCGTCGGCGTCGCCGGTGCGGTCAACGCCAGCGCAAACCTGACTCCGGCGTACGCGACGAACTCGGGCGTGCATTCGTGGTTGCGCACGATCGATTTTGCCAACCGCAGTCTGACCGTCCACGACACGTTCCAGGTTGACGCGGGCGTCCAGTCCACGTTCCAGATCAATGTGCCGACCCAGCCCTCGGTCAGCGGCAACACGATCCAGGCCGGAGCCATGCAGATACATGTGCTGACGCCGGTCAATCCGACCATCACCCTGGTCAAATGGTCGACGCAGGACAGCGACTACAATACCGGCTGGCGCATCGACATCAAGGGAACGGGTAGCCAATTCGTCGTGCAAATGGGCACCGCAGCGCCGTCCGAAGTGATATTGCACAACGGTTTTGATTGATGCGGCGAAGGCGGTCGCTGACTGCACAACACGCGCCAGCGGGTCGCGAAGCGCAAAAAAAAAGAGGGAGCGCTGTTGGCGCTCCCTCTTTTTTGTGGTGACGGATGGCCTTCGCGCATCCCGTCGCAATTGTGCGATCGTCCGCGCACGTGCACATTCAAGCCCATGCGCCGGGTGCGCGCACCGCTAAAATGATGGACACCCACTGGGCTCCAATGCATCCTTCCCACTTCTGCGGGGTCGATTCGATGGCCTGAAATCGCGGCATTCGGCGCGATGGCCCGGACGGGTTCGGGCTATCGATCAAGCGGACAGGACGATCCATGTCGGCGAAGTTGCAACACGATGCATCCAGTCAAAGGCGCAGCAAACGCCAGAAGCTCGCGCATCTGGTCGGCGGCTTGGGCCTGCTGCCCCTCTTGCAGCGCGTTCGCAATGTCGTGCGGAC
>JBDSFA010000334.1:0-3086 GCA_039919785.1 Dokdonella sp.
TGACGCTTTCGGTTTTGGCACTGATCGTATTCATGTCCGAAAGACTCTGGCTCGGCCCGGAAAGCGGGCGCGTCGTAAATGAGGGCGCGGGAGGATAACGGAAGTCCCCGCAACTGGCAACAGCGGGCCGCCGACCAGTGGAACCGCAAATGGTAGCATGAATTTCATGGCCGTTCCTCTCTCCGAATTACCCCCCGTCGATACCGCACTCCTGGCCCTGACCGACCAGTGCGTGATGTGTGGCCTGTGCCTGCCGCACTGCCCGACCTACCGGCTCGATAATACCGAGGCCGAGTCGCCGCGCGGACGCATCGCGCTGGCGCGGGCACTCGCCATGGGCTCGCTGCAACCGTCGCCACTGGCCCTGCAACATCTCGACCATTGTCTGGGCTGCCTGTCCTGCCAGAAGGTCTGCCCCTCGCAGGTGAACTACGACGAGATCATCGTGCGCACCCGAGCGGCGCTGGTAGCGCAGCAGCCAGCACGACTTCCACGCTGGCTGCGTGACCCGCGTCGGCTGACCGCGTTCGCGCGCCTCGGCGCGGCCTTGCGCACGGGCCGCTGGCTGCCGCGACTGGCGCGTCTCTTTCCACAAGCATCGCTATGGCGACGAATCCTCCAGACGCAGCCGGACTTGCCGTTGGCCATCCAATGGCCCTCGGCGAAGCGGCCACCGCCGATGCGTGGCCGTGTCGTCCTGTTTCGCGGTTGCATCGCACGCGTGTACGACGCGGACACGCAAGCCGCTGCGCGTTACCTGCTTGAAGCGCTTGGGTATGAGGTCGTCGATACTCCTTCCGTCCAATGCTGTGGGGCGCTGGCGCGACACGCTGGCGAAATCGAACAGGCCAAAGCCGACGCCGGATCGACCCGTGAAGCGCTGCTTGCGACCGGCGCGGACGTCGTGCTGGTCAGCGCAAGCGGCTGCTTCGGTGACCTGCGCGATCAGGTCAGCAGCGGGACCGATCTGCGCGCCGTGGATATCCACACCTTCCTCGCCGCCGATCCCGGAGTTTCCGCATTGCGCTTCAAGCCGCTCGTGCTGCGCGCAGCCCTGCACCTGCCATGCACCCAGGTGAATGTGGTGGGCGAGGCCGCACCAATCCGCGCCCTGCTCGCCCGAATTCCGCAACTGACCGTGCTGACGCTGCCGGAGCAACCGAGATGCTGTGGCGCGGGCGGCAGCTACTTTCTCGAACATCCGGAGTTCGCCGATCGCCTGCGTGAAGAAAAGCTTGACCAAACGCAGGTTTTGAGACCGGACGTGCTGCTGACCACGAATATTGGTTGCCGTATCCACCTCGGCAACGGCCTGCGCGATCGCACAACGTCCATCCCCGTGTTGCATCCACTGGCATTGCTCGCGCAACAACTGGAAAATCCCGCGTCATGAGCACACGACCTCTTTCCATGCTGGATCGCGCACTCGTCGAGTTTGAACGCGCGCTCGAAACGATCTTCGTCGCTGCGCCGATCGCAGCGCAGGCGTCGCCTGCCGGCAACACGCCCGAAGCCGAACTCGATCACGCCGCGCGCAAGCATGCGGCCGGTCTGATGCGGGTCAATCACGTCGGCGAGGTATGCGCGCAAGCGCTGTATTTCGGCCAGGCTGCCGTTGCGCGCAGCGCGGCGATGCGCGAGCAGATGCTCGAAGCTGCCGCCGAGGAAACGGATCACCTGGCCTGGTGCGGAGAACGCCTGGACGAACTCGGCAGCCGACCGAGCCTGCTCAATCCACTCTGGTATGCCGGTGCGTACGCGATCGGCGTGGGCGCAGGTCTGATTGGCGATCGTCTCAGCCTGGGTTTCGTCGTGGAAACCGAGCGGCAAGTCGAAGCGCATCTGGGCGAACACCTGCAGACGCTGCCGGCCGGCGACGAGCGCAGCCGCGCGATCGTGCGACGCATGAAGGAAGACGAAGCGCGTCATGCGGATCAAGCGATGGCCGCCGGCGCTCGCGCGTTGCCCGCGCCATTGCCGAGCCTGATGCGTGTGGCCAGTCACATCATGAAAAGCGTGGCCTACCGCATTTAGTCAAGACGTTCGGCAGCAGGCGCGCGGTAATGCGATGCGCGCCTGCCCAGCATGGCTTACCAGATACTGACGCGCTTCTCCGGCGCGACATACATCTTGTCGCCCGCCTTCACCTCGAACGCGCTGTAGAACCCCGGCTGATTGACCAGGGTGCCGAGTACGCGGTCGACCGGGATCGAGTGCGGGTCGGACTTGATCAGCTCGATCGCATAGTTGTCGCGCAGCTTTGTGCGCCACGCCTGCGCGAATCCGATGTAGAAGCGTTGATCGCCGCTGAAGCCGTCGATGAGCGGCGCGGGCATGCCGCCGAGCGCGATCTGATAAGCCTTGTACGCGACCGCCATGCCGGAGTTGTCGGCAATGTTCTCGCCCAGGGTCAGTTCGCCGTTCAAGTGATAGCCCGGCACCGGTTCGAAGCCGTTGTATTCCTCGACGAGCGCCTTGGTCTTGGCCGCGAATTTCTCGTGATCTTCCTTCGTCCACCAGTCGCGCAGGTTGCCGTCGCCGTCGTATTGCGCGCCCTGGTCGTCGAAGCCGTGGCTGATTTCGTGGCCGATCACCATGCCGATCGCTCCGTAGTTGACCGCATCGTCCGCGTCGGGATTGAAGAACGGCGGCTGCAGGATCGCGGCGGGAAACACGATCTCGTTCAACTCGGGGTTGTAGTAGGCATTGATCGTCTGCGGCGTCATGCCCCACTCGCTGCGGTCGACCGGCTTGCCGAGCTTGTTGAGGTTGCGCTGGTACTCGAACGCATTGGCACGCGTGACGTCACCTAAGAGGTCGCCCTTGGCGATCTGCAGCGATGAATAGTCGCGCCAGACATCCGGGTAACCAATCTTCGGCATGAACTTGGCGAGTTTCGCCTGCGCTTCGCGCTTGGTGTCCGCGCCCATCCAATCGAGATTGTCGATGCCCTGCTTGAAGGCGGCGAGGAAATTCTTCACCAGCGCATCGGCGCGCTGCTTGCTCGATGCAGGGAAGTATTTCGCGACATACACCTTGCCAAGCGCATCGCCCATCGCCTTTTCGACGACGCCCACGCCGCGCTT
>JBDSFA010000437.1:0-8097 GCA_039919785.1 Dokdonella sp.
GGGCGGATTCGCTGCGTCAGCTGAAGAGCGAAGACGTTGCCAATACGATTGTGTTCTGCGTATCGCAACCCGATCACGTCAACATCAACGAAATTCTGATGCGGCCCACCGATCAGGAGCGTTGATCTGCGCTGCCGCGCGGCACTCGTCTGATCGCTTTGAAGGGTGCACTCGGCTGACGTCGGCGTTGACCCGTTGCGTGCGACTGGCGTGAATCTTTGAATGGCGCAGCGGACCCGTTTTCAGTTCGGTCCGCCGCAAGGATCTCACCCTGCCTTCTTCTTCGCCAGCTTCAACCAAGTATCCACAACGGTATCCGGATTCAGCGAAAGCGACTCGATGCCTTGATCCATCAGCCACTCGGCAAGGTCCGGATGGTCGGAGGGTCCCTGGCCGCAGATGCCGATGTACTTGCCTTTCTTTTTGGCCGTCTGGATGGCCATCGAAAGAAGCTTCTTGACGGCCGCATCGCGCTCGTCAAACAGGTGCGCAACAATACTGGAATCGCGATCGAGTCCGAGTGTGAGCTGGGTGAGGTCGTTCGAGCCAATCGAGAAGCCGTCGAAGATGTCGAGGAATTCGTCAGCGAGCAGCGCGTTCGACGGCACTTCGCACATCATGATGATTTTGAGACCGTTCTCGCCTTGCACGAGGCCGTTCTTCTTCAGCACCTCGATGACCTTGCGGCCTTCGCCGAGTGTGCGCACGAACGGAATCATGACCCACGCATTGGTGAGGCCCATCGTGTCGCGCACTTTCTTCATCGCGCGGCATTCGAGCGCGAATGCGTCGCTGAAGCTGGGATCGACATAGCGGCTGGCGCCGCGGAAGCCGATCATCGGGTTTTCCTCGTGCGGCTCGTAGCGCTTGCCGCCGATCAGGTTCGCATATTCGTTCGACTTGAAGTCTGACAGACGCACGATCACCGGATTCGGTGCGAACGCGGCGGTGATTGTTGCAATGCCTTCGGCGAGGCGATCGACGTAGAAATCGATGGGGCTCGCGTAACCGGCCGTGCGTTCATCGATCAGGCGCTTCGTTTCCGCATCTTGCTGCGCGTATTCGAGCAATGCCTTCGGATGCACCGCGATATGGCTTGCGATGATCATTTCCAGCCGCGCGAGGCCGACGCCCGCGTTCGGCAGCATCGCAAAATCAAAGGCGCGCTCGGGATTGGCGACGTTCATCATGATCTTGAGCGGTGCCGGTGGCATCGAGCCGAGATCGGCGGTGATGCGCTCGAACGCGAGCTGGCCTTCGTAGACGAAACCAGTATCGCCCTCGGCGCAGGAGATGGTGACCTCCTGACCGTCCTTGATCAGATCGAGGCCGTTGCCGGTGCCAACGATCGCAGGGACGCCGAGTTCGCGCGCGATAATTGCGGCGTGGCACGTACGGCCACCGCGATTGGTGACGATGGCGGCGGCGCGTTTCATCACCGGTTCCCAATCGGGATCGGTCATGTCGGCGACGAGCACATCGCCAGGCTCGACGCGCGCCATGTCCTTGATTGAACGGATCACGCGTGCCCTGCCGGAACCGATTTTCTGGCCGATCGAGCGGCCTTCGCAGACCACCTTGCCGCGTTCCTTGAGGTGGAAGCGTTCGATTTGCGTCGTGCGCGTGCGCGATTTCACCGTTTCCGGGCGTGCCTGCACGATGTAGAGCTTGCCGGTGGCGCCATCCTTGGCCCACTCGATGTCCATCGGGCGGCCGTAGTGTTTCTCGATCACCAGCGCCTGCTTGGACAATTCGTGGATATCGGCATCGCTGATGCAGAATTTCGCACGATCAGCGGCCGGTGTTTCCTCGATGCGTACGCGCTCGCCCGGCGCGCTCGAATACACCATGCGCTGCTGCTTCGCGCCGATCTGGCGACGCAGGATTGCGGGCAGGCCGGCGCTGAGCGTTGGTTTGTAGACATAGAACTCATCCGGATTGACCGCGCCTTGCACGACCAATTCGCCGAGGCCATAGCTGCCGGTGACGAACACCGCGTCGCGGAAACCCGATTCGGTGTCGAGCGTGAACAACACGCCGGCCGCGCCGATGTCCGAGCGCACCATGAGCTGCACGCCAGCGGAGAGGAACACGTCTTCGTGCTTGAAGCCGTGGTGCACGCGATAGGCAATCGCCCGATCGTTGTAGAGCGAGGCGAAGACTTCCTTCACCTTGTGCAGCACGTCCTCGATGCCGATGACGTTGAGAAACGTTTCCTGCTGGCCGGCGAACGAGGCGTCGGGTAGATCCTCAGCCGTTGCCGACGAACGCACGGCAACTGCAATGTCGGTCGTGCCGGCGTCTGCGCACAGTTTCTTGTAGGCGTCGCGGATCGCCTGATCGAGATCAGCTGGCAGAGCGGTGTCGACGATCCAGCCGCGAATCTCGGGGCCGGCCTTGGTCAGTTCGTCCACGTTCTCGACATCGAGCGTGGCGAGGCGATCGAGGATGCGCTTGGCGAGGCCGCTATTCTCCAGGTAATCCTGGAACGCCTGCGCGGTGGTGGCGAACCCGCCGGGTACCGACACGCCCAGTTTGGACAGGTTGCCGATCATTTCACCCAGCGACGCGTTCTTGCCGCCGACCTTGCCGAGATCGGACATGCGCAACGAATCGAGCCAAAGAACCAGATCGCTCAAGGGATGCTCCAGGGTGAGATAGGGCCGGGGGCCGGCCAGCCAGTGATTTTCGGGCTTTGGCGAGAATGGGGCAAGCTTTGCCGCGCATCGCGATTGCTCTGAAGCCGTCCCCTTCAAGGCGAGGGTTTGGGTGGGGATGGTGTGAGTGCTTGAATCGCGGCTGGAAACCGGTGCGTACGCCGATAGGATTGCGCGAAAAACAGGCGAAAAGTGGAGGGCAGGCACCCCGTTAGACACCATCCGCACCCAACCCTCCCCTTGAAGGGGAGGGCTAAAGCCTCGAGCCTTCCCGTAGACTCGCTTGCACATTCAGCATTTCGCCACCATCACCTGGAAACCCCATGCGCCGCACGATCTTCTACGTCTCCGATGGCACAGGTATCACCGCCGAAACCATTGGACACAGCGTGCTGACGCAATTCGATTCGGTGGACTTCGAGACGTATCGCCTCCCGTTCGTCGACGCAGAGGACAAGGCGCAGCTTGCAGCTGTGCGGATCAAGACGGCTTACGCAACGACCGGTGCCCGACCCATTGTGGTCAACACGATCATGGACAAGAAGCTCAGTGACATCGTTGCCGAGAGTGGTGCCCTGATGATCGACGTGTTTGCGCCGTTCATCGGTCCGCTGGAAGCCGAACTGGGCACGCCGCGCGCGTCGCGCGTTGGCAAGGCGCATGGCCTCACCGATTTCACCGAATACGAAGCGCGCATCAACGCGACCAACTATGCGCTGACGCATGACGACGGCATCGATGTGAACTACGCCGATGCCGACGTGATCCTCGTCGGCGTATCGCGCGTCGGCAAGACGCCGACCTGCCTCTACATGGCGCTGCACTACGGCGTGAAGGCGGCGAACTATCCGCTGACCGAAGAGGATCTGGAACGCCTTGAATTGCCCAAGCGTCTGGTGCCACAGCGTGCGCGGCTGTATGGGCTCTCGATCGACCCGCAACGCTTGGCACAAGTACGCGAAGCGCGCCGCCCGGCCAGCCGCTACGCCGAACTCAAGCAGTGCCGATGGGAGCTGGAGCAGGCGGACAAGTTGTTTCGGCGCGAAAACATTGCGGTGCAGAACACCACGCATACCTCCATCGAGGAAATTGCCAGCAAGATCCTGGCTCAGCTGGGCATCGAGAAACACCTGTTCTAGAGACCCGTCAGTCGGATCTCCGTCGCGCGACGGTCGCGATTCGCTGAAACTCGGTAAGCTCAGGATGCCGGCGTGGGGAAAATTCGCCGCCTCCCTTTTTTCAATTCGATTTTTCCTGGAGCAAACCATGCGTGCATCTGTGTCTGCGTCGCCGAAATTGCATCTGAAACCCTTGGTTGGCGCCGTGTGAGCAGCCCTCTGCCTCGGATTGGCCTCGCCGGTGTTTGCTGCAAGTGTCTTGACTTCAGGGGCCGCGACGGTCGCAGCAGATAGCAATCCGCACGCGCGCGTGCGTTACACGATCGTCCTCAAGTGCGACCCGGTCGCTTCGTATCGCGGAACGATCGCCGGGTATGCCGCGGTGCCGCGGATCGAACGCGGACTCAAAACCGGCCGGGTGGATCTGCACGCGCCGGCCGCGGTGGCCTATGCCGACTATCTCGTGCAGCGTCAGAATGCATTCGTTGATGGGCTGGCTAGCTCGCTCGGTCGCAGCCTCGCACCGATCGCGACAATGCAGCATGCGCTCAATGCCGTGGTCGTCGAGCTCGACGAACGCGAAGCCGCGGTGGCCGCACAGCGCGCCGACGTGGATTTCGTCGAGCGCGAACGCGTACTCAAGCTGTTGACGGATCGCGGCCCTGCATTCATCGGTGCGCCGATGATATGGAACGGCACGGCGACAGTCGGTCCGGGTTCGCAAGGCGAGGGCGTCATCTTTGCCGACCTCGATACCGGTATCAACTGGCAGAGTCCTGCGTTCGCTGCCATCGGCCCGATCGACGCCTATCAACACGTGAATCCGAATGGCGCTGGTGCCTATCTTGGCTTGTGCGGACCGAGAGCGCCCAACGCGGATCTTGGCCGCTGCAACGACAAGCTCATTGGCATGTACGATTTCACCAGCACGTCGCCGACGCGCAGCGCGACCGATCTGGACGGGCATGGCTCGCACACGTCGAGCACGATCGCTGGCAACCATTGGCTGGCGCCGTTCGGCGGCGGCACGTTCACGATCTCGGGTGTCGCGCCGCACGCCAACGTGATCATGTATCGCGTGTGCACCACGGGCTGCAGTTCATCAGCGTCGTCTCAGGCAGTCAATCGCGCTGTCATTGACGGCGTCGATGTGATCAACTTCTCGATCAGCGGCGGCATCTCGCCGTGGACCGATTCCGTCTCGATCGCATTCCGCAACGCGGTCGGCGCCGGCATTTTCGTCGCGGCGTCGGCGGGCAACGATGGTCCGGACGCGGGCTCGGTCAACCATGTCGAGCCGTGGGTCGAAACGGTCGCTGCCTCGACCAAGGATAGCGTCATCGGGTTCACCTTCAACCTGACCGGCCCCGGCACGCCGCCGGCCGGCACGCAAAGTTTGCCCCTGCGTCCGGCAGCGCCACCGTTGCCGACCGCCGACATTGTCGCCGCGCCGATCGTGCGCAGTCCGAACTTCGCCGATGGCAGCAACGATGGCTGCGCGGCGTATCCGGCCAACACCTTTACCGTGCCGGCACAACCGGATGCCGACGCGATTTTCACAGATGGTTTCGACGGGCCCATCGCACCAGCACGCGTCGCTGCCGTCGCGGTCCTCGCGTTCGACCAGAACGCCAGCAACTGCGCCAGCAGCGCGCGTCGCACGGCGGCACTCACCGCCGGCGCGATCGGCGTCATCTTTGTCGATCGCGACTTCATCAACCTTGGCGCCAGCGGCACGTCATGGTCGATGTTGCGCGCCGACTGGGATGAAGCCTGGACGCAGATCCAGACCGACCCCGACAACGCGACCGCCTCGCTGTTGCTGCCGGCCGCTTCGTTCCCGCAGCGCGGCGATGTCGTCGCCGACTTCAGCTCGCGCGGACCGCTCGCCAACAGCGGTCAGTACCTGGTCAAACCGGACATCACGGCGCCCGGTGTCGACATCATCGCCGCCTACGCTGCGCAGTTCGGAGGCGCCACCGCAACCGCGATGGAAAACGGCACATCGATGTCGAGTCCGCACATCACCGGTTCCGCTGCACTCTTGCGCGCGGTGCAGCCGACCTGGACGCCGACTGAAATCCGTTCCGCGATTAACCTGACCGCCAAGCGCGACGGCCTGATCTGCGCCGACGGCAGTCCAGTCGATGCGTAGGACCTCGGCTCGGGTCGCGTTGACCTGACCAAGGCGGCGTTGGCAGGCTTCGTTCTGGACGAAACCGCTGCGAACTTCTCTGCGGCCAACCCGGCATCCAGCGGCGTGCTCTCGACACTGAACCTCGCCAACCTGACCAGCGCTGACTGCGCGGCGTCCTGCACCTTCACGCGCACCCTGACGAGTACGACCTTGGTGGCGCATTCCTACCAGGTGACGTTCAACGATCTGCCGGTCGGTGCCGCGATCGCGACGCCCGACAGTTTCACCATCGCCGCAGGTGGCACGCAGGTCATCACGATCTCGATCGACGGAACCGTCCTCTCCAGCGGCTGGAATTTCGGCCAACTCGAAATCAGTACGGACGATATTCTGTTGCCGCTGACGCACATGCCGATCGCGATCAACCTCTGATCGGACAAGGGCGGGCGAAGTGCAAGGCTTCGCCCGCCGTCCTTGCTGGCGTGAAAGGCGGCCGACGCGGTCTCGAAGACGCGGAGCCCGTGCAGGCAGACCGGCGAAGGAGCCGGTCGAATGCCGGAATCGTTCGCTTGCAAGCGCGGAGCGGAACCCCATCTTACCCGGCCGGATGCCGCTCGCATAAGACTATGCGGTCGTCGCCACCCCGCCTATGATCGATCCATGTCTGCTGTCCTCCAACGCCCGCAATCGCTGTTGCCAAGCCGCTTCTCGTGGCTGATGGGTCTCTACGCGGAAAACTATCACCGGCTGGCGCGCTTGTTTGCGCCGAAGGATCTGGCGGTTGGGAGCTATCTATCATCGCTCGATGACGGTCTCGATGTTCGCCTCGACGTGCTCGAACGGCATCGCTACACGCTCGACCTGCACCTCACGTATTGCTTCGTCGACAGTGAAACGGGCGAAAGTGCCCCTTCCGCGCAGTTGCGCATGTACAACGACGCGCACATGGCCGAAGTCCTCGACTATCGCGCCGATCGACGCCTGTCACAGGTGCTCGGCCCCTTGCGCCCTGCGCGTAGCGTCTTTCAGCAGCGCGTGCGCATGAGTTCATTCCTCAATCGCTGGCTCGAATACCTGGCCGAGCAGGGGCACTCCATCGGAACACTGGAGCCGAGCACAGCAGTGGCACCCGCTGTCGTTCCGGCAGTCGACGCACAGCGGTCACTACCGCCGGATCGCAACTGAGAGAAATCCCCCAGCGCGCGCTTGACACCCGTCGGCGTGCGTCCGCTAATCGGCACATGCCCATGCGCGCGCGCCATTGCTCGAGCAGTCTTTGCTTTGCCCTTGAACGGGTGATGTGCATTCGCGCGTCTTTTGCTTGTAGGGCACTGTCGCTGGCGATCCTGCTGGCAGCGGGATTCATCAGTGTGCGGTCTGCCGTTGCGACCGAGACATCGGTGTTGGCGAACCCCGCTGCGACGTCAGGCGATGAACTGGCCTATGCGCTGGATGTCGACGGCATGCGTATCGTGACGGGAAGTCCGGGCGAGGCCTCCTCCACCGGCGCTGCTTACGTATTCGACTGCACCAGCCAGCCGTGTGTCGCGCCTGTGCGTGTTGAACCCAGCGGACTCGCGGCGGGCGATCGCTTTGGCGCGACTGTCGCGATGTCCGGCGACACGCTCGCCGTCGGTGCGCCTGGACAGCAGCCTGGTGCGGTCTACGTTTTCGTGCGCAGCGGCTCGACCTGGACGCAGCAAGCACGACTCCTCGCCAGCGGCGCATCGGCCAGTGACGGTTTCGGGCGATGGCTCGCACTGGATGGCGATCATCTGATCGTCGCTGCAGCCAATGCGGACAATCGAACCGGCGCCGCGTATGTATTCAGTCGCAGCGGCTCCGCGTGGAGTCAGCAGGCGCGAATCAGCGCCGCCGATGCCGTCGCAGGCGACGCGTTCGGTCGCAGCGTCGCCGTGAGTGGCGATACAGTCGTGGTCGGCGCGCCATTGAAAGCGGCGGCAGCAGGCAATTTCGCCAACGGTGCGGCGTATGCATTCGTGCGCAATGGAACATCGTGGCCGCAACAGGCCAAGCTGGTCGCCTCCTTGTCGGCAGACGGCGACAGTTTTGGTTCGTCGCTCGCGATCGAAGGCGAACGTGCAATCGTCGGCGCACCGCTCGCAGCAAATCATGCCGGCAGTGCCTACGTATTCGATCGCGCCGGTTCCGTCTGGACGCAGCA
>JBDSFA010000182.1:0-5934 GCA_039919785.1 Dokdonella sp.
CGCGCGGCTATGCCGGCGTGATCGTCACCGGATCACCCGCGATGGTCAGTGAACGCCTGCGTTGGAGCGAAGACACGGCGGCATGGCTGCGCGCGACAATCGAGACGGAAACCGCGGTACTCGGCGTCTGCTACGGACACCAACTGCTGGCACACGCACTTGGCGGCCGCGTCGACTATCACCCGAACGGGCGCGAGGTTGGCACCGTTGGCATCGAACGCCTCGCCGACGCCGCAGACGATGCGTTACTGCACGCCTCGCCAACCCGCTTCATGGCGCATGCCTCGCATCAGCAAAGTGTGCTCGAACTGCCCGAAGGAGCGGTCACGTTGGCGCGCTCGGCGCACGATCCGCATCACGCCGTGCGTTATGCACCGCGAGTCTGGGGGCTTCAATTCCATCCTGAATTCAGCGTCGAGATCATGCGTGGCTATTTGCGTCGTCGACGCATGGCCGCCAACGGCGATTGCCCAGCCGATTGCTGTATCGATCGCGCCGATGCGCCGGCGCCCATTGCACGACGATTGCTTCGTCGTTTTCGCGAAATCGCGCGCACAGGGCCGGCGCGGATCACTTGAAACATCGCGCAAGCAGCGCGACCTGGTTCGTCTTCAGGCTCGGCGCGCGCGCGCTGAACGGCGGATCGCGGCCAGCGGATCACCCAGCTTCAAGCCCGAGAGATAGTCGCTGATCGCCTGGTTGGTGACATCGTAAAGTGGTCGCCCCATCACCGCCGCAGCAGCCTTGAGACTGTCACGTACTTGCTTGGACACCCGCAGGCTGGCATCGCGCGCGTCGTCTTTATCCACTATGTGCTTTTTCATGTTCTTTCACCGCAATTTTTCAAAACGGCAGGGATTCTGCCTCGTGCACAAGTGTAACTGTGCGGGGACCCGCATTCGATACGGCTTGTCGCGGGATAGTGTGACGTTTTGTGACCGCGCAATTCGCATTTCACTCGATTTTTCTGTGAGTTGAAGGAGAATCAAGAGTCGACTCCTTCGCCCGGCCTCGCCTGGGCTGAGGGATTGCCACGGGTCAGGGTGCGGGCTCCGATGATGCCCACTTCATAAAGCAGGCACATCGGAATCGCGAGCATGGTCTGTGACAGTACATCCGGCGGCGTCAACACGGCGGCAATGGCGAACGAACCGACGATCGCATAACGCCGGCTTTGCGCGAGCTGCTCTGTGCTTACCACCCCAAGGGCAACCAGGATGACCAGCACCACAGGCACTTCAAAACACAGGCCAAACGCGAGGAACAGCATCAGCACAAAGTCGAGATAGCGCCCGATATCCGGCATCACCGAAACACCGGCCGGCGCGACAGCCGTCATGAAAGTGAATACCGCCGGCAGCACCAGGAAGTACGCGAACGTGCAGCCGATGTAGAACAGGATGACGGCCGACACCAGAATCGGCACCGCCAGTCGCTTCTCGTTGCGGTACAGACCCGGCGCAACGAACGCCCACAGCTGATAGAGCACGATCGGGATTGCAACGACCAGCGCGACGAAAAATGCAAGCTTGAGTGGCGTCAGGAAAGGCGATGCGACCTCGGTCGCAATCATCGTGCCGCCTTGCGGCAGGTGACGGATCAGCGGCAGCGCGAGCCAGCCATAAAGCTTGTTGGCGAACGGCATCAGCGCGAGGAGGACCAGCAACACGGCTGCGACCGCCTTCAGCAGGCGCTCGCGCAATTCCACCAAGTGCGAGATGAACGACTGCTCGGCGCCGTCCTCCTGACGATCAGCTTCGCTCATCGGTCGACGCGGTCCGGGGAGGGGCAGCGGTTCCCTGCAGAGAGTTTTCGATGTCAGTGGAGGCAGCACTCAAGTCCCCGCGCAGGTCTGCTGCTTTGCGGGTCTCGCTCATCGTCTTCTTCAAGTCTTCCGCCGCAAACTCGCGCTCGATCTCGGTGCGCACATTTTGCCAGCTGGAGCGGGCACGCCTAACCAGCGCCCCCGTCGTGCGCGCGACTTTCGGCAGGCGTTCGGGTCCGAGTACGAGCAGGCCAACGACCGCGATCAGCGCTATCTCGCTGAAGCCAATGTCGAACATGGATATATTCCGAAAAGACGGTACTGCGATCGGATGCTGATCGTGCGGGTCAGTATCAGCCGACTCGGTCGGACTTGTTTTCGTTGGTTGTCTGTGCCGCAGGCGGCGGATCAGCCTTCAGTTGCGGCTGCGGATCACTGTCTCCGTCCTGCATGCCTTTGCGAAAGCTCTTGATCGCGGAACCCACATCTTCGCCAATGTTGCGCAAACGCTTGGTGCCGAAAACGAGAGCCACGATGGCAAGCAGAACCAGCATATGCCAAATACTAAATGCACCCATGACACGTTCCTCTGAGCGAAATGTCGACGCCAAAACCGCGTCACTGCGGCATGGACGTCCCTTGTTTCACGGCTCCACAGGATCCGGCCAACGTCGTTGAAGACGTTCCCGTACCAGATTCCGCAAGCGCTCCAGCTATTGCTGTGTAGTGTACTCCTCGAGGCGGTCGCGGAAATCGACGACTGCATTGGGGACATTGCTGACACCGCCGTCGAAGATGCGGCGCACGGTGACGCCGTCGCCGTAGACAGACTGGTTCGCGCTGTTGTCGATCGTCAGTGCTGTGCCATCGAGCGCCGCCCCGGCAAACAGCCCGCGTGCGCGCGAATAGGAATAGATTTCTGCCTTGAGCTGGGCGTCAGTCGAGGCCTGCGCAGAACGACCGACAGGGCCGGCGGCGGCGGACGCGTCCGCACCGATCGTAAATTTGCCATGCACAATTGAATCGACGCCACGCTGGGTACGGAATACGAGGATCACGTCGGTCGAGGAGACACCGGCCTGGAAACCGATACTGCCGCCGGTGAGGCCAATGAAGCTGGGGTTCGACCAGGTGCCGTCGCGCGTCTTCACCGCGATCACGCCATTGCCATGCCGACCGCCAATGACCAGACCTGCCTTGATCACATCGGGTATCACCGCAATAGCGTGCGCGTTCTGCAGCAAATCGCGCGGAATCGCCTTGTCTGGCGCCTGCATGACTTCCTTCAATACCCGCACTGCATTGTCTGCGCGTTTTTCTTCTTCTTCGCCGGCGCGCACGGGCAGCGCGTTGATCGCGAACAAGGCAAGTAGCAGAGGGAATACAACGCGGCTCATCGGTGTCTCCGGGGAAATTTCTTGCGCAACGTTACGCACCCAGACCTGAGCCTGCGGTGAAGGTGCGTGCGACTTTCTTCTAGGCCCGAATGCGCAGGCGCTGGCGCGCGCTATACAGACCCGCCGCTGCGAGCAGCCCTCCCAGCAGGGTCAGCGCCCACGGCGAGCCGACGGGCGTAGCGGCTGCCGACGCCGCAACACTCGCGCACTGGCTGGGCGTGAGCGTGAAACCTTTCATGCCAGCCTGGCGCAGGGACTCAGGTCCGGTGATTGGACCCAGCACCGTCATGGCGCCGGTTGCGGGGTCGATCCTTGCAAGATCGCTCCAGTCCGGAGTGACGGAACCGGTGTTCGGCGGCACATAGTTGAGGACCGCCCACAGCACCCCTTGGTCATCGAAGCTCATCGAAACGGAATTGAGCTCCGACGGTGCGGAAGGTCCGAACGTGCCGATGAGTGCTGCGATGCCGGTGCGTTGATCGACCCGGTAGAAACCGTGGTCATCGCGGCTGCCGCTGCCATAGAGCGTACCGGCACGGTAGACGAGGCCTGCGATCGGATGGCCGGTTGAACCGATCAGCGTCGTCGCGCCATTTTTGGCGTCGACTTTCCATAGCTGTTTGAGAACGCCCGACGACATCCAGAGATTGCCGTCGCAGTCGGCGGTCATGCCGAGGTCGAGCGCATCGAATTGACCCGAACCCGATCCGCGCAGACCCAGATCGCCAATCACCTCGGCCAGGCCACCCGCCGGGTCGATCTTGAGCAGGAACTTGGTCGCGCCCGCGATCGCATAGAGGCTGCCGTCGACCGAGGTTGTCAATCCGCTGATATTGCCAATGGTCTGACCGGCATACATGCCCGCGACACCGACGCGCGTCGCTTGACGTGCGTTGAGGTCGATCTGGTAAAGCGTGTCGAACGCCTCTCCATAGGCGATCGTCGCCGCGTTCGCAGCGAATGCGGAAACGGCGAGCATCCCTGCCGCGAAGAAGCGGGTCAGTGAGCACATGGCGGCGTGTTATCGTTATAGGTAATCGTCTGCCCCACGGTGGTCCGCGGTGGCGGCCCGAGTCTAACAGCAATCCCAAGGGCGTCAAAACCTTGGCTGCGAGCGGACAAATCGGTCCGCTACCCGTCCAAGAGTGCAGCCCCGTCCGCGCAATCCCCGCCTTCCACGATGCCTCGTTTTTTCGGACAGCCCCAATATCGGCATGACAGCACGCCGGCCGCGGCTGTGCTTCTGGTCAATCTCGGCACGCCGGACGCGCCGACCAAGCGTGCCGTGCGTCGCTATCTGGCGCAGTTCCTGGCCGATCCACGCATCGTCGAATTGCCGCGCTGGCTGTGGCGACTGGTTTTGCACGGCGTGATCCTGCGTATCCGACCGGCACGCTCGGCAGCCCTGTACGCGAAGATCTGGACGGCCCAGGGTTCCCCACTCGCGACAGGCACTGCCGCGCTGACCGAAAAGCTGCAGGTCTCCCTGCGCGCCCAACGACCGGGACCGATCGTGGTTCGCCATGCGATGCGCTATGGCAACCCGGCCATTGGCGTCACGTTGCGTGAGCTGGCTGCCAGCGGGGTCCGGCGACTGCTGGTGGTGCCGTTGTTTCCGCAGTACTCCGGCACGACCACCGCATCGGTGCTGGACGAGGTTGCGCGCGAATTCGCAGGCTGGCGCTGGGTGCCGGAATTGCGCTTCGTCGCCGACTACCATACCGAGTTGCGTTACATCGAAGCACTTGCGCGCAGCATCGAGGCCCATTGGCAAAGGCATGGGCGCGCACCGCGCCTGCTGCTGTCCTATCACGGCATTCCGGAAAAGTATTTCCGCGCCGGCGACCCGTATTTCTGTCAATGCCAGGCGACCGCTCGACGGCTGCGCGAGCGACTCGGACTCAGCGACGACGAGCTGATCGTCACGTTCCAGTCGCGCGTCGGTCGTGCTGCGTGGTTGCGCCCATACACTGAGGCAACGCTCGAGGCGCTACCGGCGCAAGGCGTGAAGCACATCCAGGTCGTATGCCCAGGTTTTTCCATCGACTGCCTGGAGACGTTGGAAGAGATTGCGCTGGCCAATCATGCCCGCTTCCTGCATGCCGGCGGCGAACGTTTCGAATACATCCCGGCGCTGAACGCGGGCGACGATCATGTGGCCGCCCTGACCGACCTCGTCCTGCGACATAGCCAAGGCTGGGTCGAATTCGATCCAGCGTGGGACGCCGCACGTACATCGGCGCAGCAAGCGGCGGCGCAGACACGATATCTGCAGCTGCGAGACCACGATGCGCGTCGCTGAAGAGCGGCGCATCGAACTCCCCTACGCGACGCTCGCGCTGAAGTGCTGGGGCGATCCCGCGCTGCCGCCACTCCTCGCCTTGCACGGCTGGCTCGACAATGCCGGCAGCTTCGATCGGCTTGCGCCGCTGCTCGCGGACGCCAACCATATCGTCGCACTCGACCTGCGCGGCCACGGGCGTTCTTCACATGCGCCGAATGGCGCCTGGTATCACTACGTCGACTACTTCGACGAAATCCGTTCGATGCTCGATCACTTCGGCTGGGAGCGCGCCGGCCTCCTCGGCCATTCGCTCGGCGGCACGCTCGCGAGCCTGTTCGCGGCGCTCTACCCGGAGCGCGTCAACGAACTTCTTCTGATTGAGGCCCTCGGCCCGCTAACCACTGCCGCGCAGGACTCGTTGGCGCAATTGCGTCGCTCACTCGATCAGCACGCCGCGTTCGCCACGCGCCGGCCACTGCGGGTCTTTC
>JBDSFA010000208.1:0-6128 GCA_039919785.1 Dokdonella sp.
GGCTGTGGTTGAGCGATGCTCCTCTGGCCGCGCTGTTCCTCGTGCATGCAGTCGCATGGCAACCGTGGAAGTGCATGAAGCCGGGCTTGCTGGCGGTGCTGCATCTGGCATTCGCGTGGCTGCCAACTGCGTTCGTTCTTTACACCGTGCAAAGCGCTCTGGCTTTCACCCACCACGGGTTTCTGCTGGGTCGCGCGCCGGTGCATGCGCTCACGATCGGGTTCTTCGGCTCGATGCTGGTGGCGATGGTGACGCGTGTGACCCAAGGGCATTCGGGCCGGTCGCTGGAGATGGGGACAATCCCGTGGCTCACTTTTGCGCTGCTGCAGCTCGTTGTCCTCGCGCGCATCTACGCAGAATTCGCACAGGACGCACCGCGTTGGCTGGTGATCGCGGCGTTCGGCTGGCTGTTGGCCTTCCTGCCATGGGTCGTGCGCTCGATATGGATTTTCACGACGCCCCGCTTGGACGGCAAGCCGGGCTGAACCAATCCCTATCTCGCCCCACGCACTTTGACGGGGCGGAGGTCATGCCGCCCGTTTGCGCCTGTTGCAAAATAGGACTCCGATTCGCACGACACCCGCATCCATGATCGAGTTCTATCCGCAGATCAAGCTCGTCCATATCGCTGCCGTGATCCTCTCGGGCAGCCTCTTCGCACTGCGTGGTTCACTCATGCTGGCGCGCTCGCACTTTGCCAACCATGCGGCACTGCGCTACCTGTCCTATGCGATCGACACCACCTTGCTGATCGCAGCACTCATGCTGGTGGCGATCCTGCATCAGTATCCTTTCGTGCAGTCATGGCTGACCGTGAAAGTCGTGTTGTTGTTCGTCTATATCGTGTTGGGGACTGTTGCACTGAAGCGCGGACGCACCCGCGCGATGCAGGTGATCTGCTATTTCGCCGCCCTGTTCGTGTTCGCATTCATCGTCAGCGTGGCTCGCGCTCACAATCCGTGGGGGCCGCTGCTCGTGCTGTTTCGCTGAAGAGGGCATCGCGCCAGCGCGATGCCCTGCACCGCGGGCTCAGACTTTCTTGCTGTAACCGGAACACCAGCCCTTCGCGTTGACGGCTTTCCCCGGGAACAACGTGCAGGGAGCGTAAGCGTCCTTGGCCGTGCCCTGGAAGAACTGGCAATTCGCGCAGGCGGAGCCTGGTTTGAATGCGGGATTTGCTTTTGCTGTCGCAGCGTCTTCGGTGTAGGCGAGCGCCTTCGCGGTGGCATCGCTCAATTCGAGATGCGGCAGGTCGGCCGCGCGACTCATCCGTGGCAGCAGGGCGGCGGCAATCGGCGCAGTCGCGACAACCGCGACGGCGATCTTCAAGAAACGACGTCTTGCCTGGCTTTCAGCTGGGTATGACATGGTGTACTCCTATAGCAGTTCAATAAAAACGCGTTATTCAACACTTGGCAGCCTCGTGATCGATCATGAATCTTTCGCACTGCCATCGATAGTTGGGTTGCGCATTGGGATGGATGCGGTTTGCAATCGCCAACCCGCAAGCGAGATCGAGGACCCGCACCCGCGCGGTTCGACCGACCTTGAACGCATACGCAAGCCCAATACTAGTAATCGACGCCACTGCTGACTTTACTCTCATTGGCAGCGAAGCCATCGCTGCAGCAGTCGGCGCACTCCAACAGCATGCGATGCGCGCCCTCGATGCGTACCTGCTCGTCTGGTGGCGGACCAGCCGCCCCGCGGCAAGCCGAGAGGCTGTGAGTGCCAGTGCGTGGCCTGACAGTGCAACGCGATCACGGATGGACAAGGTCAGTTTCGAAGTGCCGCGAATAGTCCGGCTCAGCGTAATTTTGCAGGGCGGCGGCATAGTGGCCTTGACCAGGATCAACCGAACCGTCGCTGCGACGACTTGTCGCGCTCCGATCCGGTCTATTTGCTTCCTGGTTGACAAAGATCAGGGTTGCACGCGGCGCAAGGACTAGACTCTGCACGACCCGGCAGCCGTGCGCGGGCATCAGGGAGGGGATTCATGAAACGTCTGTTGCTCGTCAGCGCATTGCTGGCCGCTGCTGCAATCACCGGCTGCACCTCGCAGGCCACCGCTACAGCCCAGGCGGCGGCACCGCAAGCTGCCGTCACCGGCGGGTCTGCGCGCGGCGACTTCGGGCCGCCGCAGGGAGAACCCATCCATGCCGTGCTGACCAGCCCTCCGCAAGTACCGCCGCCGATTCATCGCGATCATCCTGCCAAGGTGATCGTCGAGCTTGAGGTGGTCGAAAAGGAGATGCCGATCTCCGAAGGCGTCACCTACACGTTCTGGACCTTTGGCGGCACCGTGCCCGGCAGCTTCATCCGCGTGCGCCAAGGCGACACGGTCGAGTTCCATCTCAAGAATTCGCCGGACAGCAAGATGCCACACAACATCGACATGCACGGCGTGACGGGCCCCGGCGGCGGCGCCGCTTCGAGTTTCACTGCGCCCGGCCACGAATCGCAGTTCACGTTCAAGGCGCTCAATCAGGGGTTGTTCGTCTACCACTGCGCCACGGCGCCGGTGGGCATGCATATCGGCAATGGCATGTACGGACTGATCCTGATCGAGCCACCTGAAGGTCTCTCCCCGGTCGATCACGAGTACTACGTGATGCAGGGCGATTTCTACACGACCGGCAAATATCGTGAGAAGGGTCACCAGCCGTTCGACATGGAGAAGGCGATCGACGAACGTCCGACCTATGTGCTGTTCAACGGCAGCGAGGGCTCGCTCACGGGTGACAAGGCGCTGACAGCGAAGACCAACGAGAACGTGCGCCTGTTCGTCGGTAACGGAGGCCCCAACCTGGTGTCGAGCTTTCACGTGATCGGTGAGATCTTCGACAAGGTGCAGCAGGAAGGTGGCACTCATCCACAGGAAAACGTGCAAACGACATTGATTCCGTCCGGCGGCGCAGTCACTGTCGAGTTCCACACCGAGGTGCCTGGAAGCTATGTCGTGGTCGATCACTCGATCTTCCGCGCGTTCAACAAGGGCGCACTGGCGATCCTGAAAGTGGACGGCCCGGAGAACAAGAGCATCTATTCGGGCAAGGAAGTCGACTCCGTCTATCTCGGCGATCGCGCCGGTCCGGACCTCAAGGCGGTCAGCACCGCAGCCGCCGCACATGCGGCGGGTACCTTGACCAAGGAGGAACAGATCAAGGCCGGCGAACAGTTGTTCGCGGGCACGTGTTCGGTTTGCCATCAGGCTTCCGGCCAGGGCCTGGCCGGCGTGTTCCCCCCGCTTGCCAAGTCTGACCTCCTCGCTGCCACGCCGTCGCGCATTGCCAGCATCATCACGCACGGCCTCACCGGCAAGGTCACCGTCAACGGCACGGAGTACAACTCCGTCATGCCACCGATGGCGCAACTCACCGACGACGAGGTCGCCAACATTGCCACCTACGTTTTGAACAGTTGGGGCAACCCGGGTGGCCGCGTGACGAAGGACGAAGCGACCAAGGCGCGAGCAGAGGCTGCAGCAGCTCCATCGGCAGCGCACTGACATGGTTTCGCGCGGCCGCCAGCGACCGAGTCCGGCAAGCGGCGTCATCCTGCGCTGGATGACGGGCATAACCACGCTTGCCATGGCCGCGTCCTGCCTCGCGGAACCCGCTTATGTCGCGATCCCGCCTGCATCGTTCGTCAGCGTGCTGGCGACCGAAAAGGATTCGGCGCCGGTCGCGATAGCCGCTTATTCGATGCGTACCGAGCCGGTCACGAATGCGCAGTTTCTCGCGTTCGTGACGGCCAACCCTTCCTGGCGACGCGATCGCGTGCCGAGCGTGTTCGCCGAAGGCCGCTACCTTGCGCATTGGCAGGCAGCGGAAATCCTCGGCGACGACGCTCGGCCGCAACAGCCCGTGACGCAGGTGAGCTGGTTCGCCGCACGGGCCTACTGTGCGTCTGAGCATGCGCGCCTTCCGAGCTGGCTCGAATGGGAACGCGCGGCATCGTCCAGCGCCACCGTTGCCGACGCACGCAACGATCCGAAATGGCGCAAGCAACTGCTCGACTGGTACGCGCGCCCTTCAAGCGGCGCACTTGACGCGATTGGCGGCGCAGAGAATCTGCTCGGCGTGCGCGACCTGCATGGTCTCGTATGGGAATGGGCCGACGATTTCAATGCATTGATGATCACCGCCGACAGCCGCAACCAGGGTGATGCGGATCGCCTGAAATTCTGCGGCGAAGGTGCGCTCAGCCTGCGCGACCGCGACAACTACGCGCTGTTGATGCGCGTTGCGATGCTGTCTTCATTGAAAGCCGCAGACACCACTTCGAATCTTGGTTTTCGATGCGTGCGCGATCAGGCCACCGGATCATGAATATTTCCTTGCGTTGCCTGCTTTTCGCGCTGATCGCCCTGTTCGGGATAGGGGCGCAGGCCTTGCACGCGGGTTCACCGCCGCCCACCGGCACACCCAGCGACTCGGTCTATCAATTGGACGCCGCGCTGACCGACCAGGATGGACGCGCGCTGCATTTTGCGGAAGGCCGTGGCAAGCCACGCCTGGTCAGCATGTTCTACAGCACCTGTCCTTTCATGTGTCCGCTGATCATCGATACGATCAAGAAGACCGAACACGCGCTGCCCGAATCGGATCGAAAGCAACTTGAAGTGCTGCTCGTCAGCTTCGATGCGGAGCGCGACACGCCGGCGGTATTGAAGGCGATGGCCGGCAAACGCCATATCGATACGCCGCGATGGACATTGGCGCATGCGAGCGCCGCGGACGTTCGCAGTATCGCCGCGGTGCTCGGCATCCAGTACCGGCAGTTGCAGAACCGTGAATTCAGCCATTCGAGCGTACTCGTGCTGCTGGATGCGCAAGGCCGCATCGTTGCACGCACCGAAAAGCTGGGTGAGCCGGACGCCGACTTCGTCGCCGCGGTGGCACGGGTTCTCGGCGCGCGCTGAACGCTGGTGTTCCACCGATGCCTGATGCCGCCATGCCCCTCGTGGCGTGTTATCGCTTGACCCAGATCAAGACCGGGCATGAAATGTCCATGGAAAATTGACCACAGCTTTCTTGGGGGAGATCCGTGCCTAACACCGAAACCTACAACGACCATGTCGTGCGCCTGTTCCTGCTGGCTGCAGCGGTCTGGGGCGTCATCGGCATGTCGATCGGCGTCTATATCGCCGCCGAACTCGCGTGGCCGGCTCTCAACCTGGATATTGCTTGGCTGACTTTCAGCCGGTTGCGCCCGGATCACACGTTCGGCGTGATCTTCGCGTTCGGCGGCTCCGCGCTGATGGGTACGTGCTACTACGTCGTGCAACGCACCGGTCACGTTCGCCTCGCGTACGATCGCCTCGCAAACCTCACGTTCTGGGGCTGGCAGCTCATCTGCGTACTGGCGATGATCACGATGCCGCTTGGCATCACGCAGAGCAAGGAATATGCCGAGCCGGAATGGTTCATCGACATCCTCACCGCAGTGGTGTGGGTGTCGTTTGGCGTGGTGTTTTTCGGCACGCTCGCGCGGCGGCGCATCCGCCACATCTATGTCTCGAACTGGTACTACGGTGCCTTCATCATTGCGGTCGGGCTGCTCCACATCGTCAACAACATCGCCGTGCCAGTGTCGATGTTCAAGTCGTACCCGGTTTACTCGGGCGTGGTCGATGCGATGGTGCAGTGGTGGTACGGCCACAACGCGGTCGCGTTTTTCCTGACTGCCGGCTTCCTCGGCATGATGTACTACTTCGTGCCACGCCAGGCCAAACAGCCGCTGTGGAGCTATCGTTTCTCGATCGTCAATTTCTGGGCGTTGATCTCGGTCTACATGTGGGCTGGCGCGCATCACCTGATGTACACGGCACTGCCCGATTGGGTGCAATCGGTCGGCATGGCCTTTTCGCTCGTACTGCTGATGCCGAGCTGGGGTTCGGCCGCCAATGGCCTGCTGACGTTCAACGGCTCGTGGCATCGCTTGAAAGACGACCCCGCCGCCAAGTTCATGGTGATGTCACTGGTGTTCTACGCCGCCTCGACCTTCGAAGGCTCGATGATGGCGATCAAGACGGTGAACTCGCTGTCGCACTACACCGACTGGACCATCGCCCACGTGCATTCCGGTTCTATCGGCTGGGTCGCGATGATCACGATCGGCTCGCT
>JBDSFA010000213.1:0-6205 GCA_039919785.1 Dokdonella sp.
ACCTTGGCCAGGCGGAACTGCAGGCGCTTGGTCACCGTGTCCTGACGGAAACGCAGCCACTCGACGAGGATTTGCCGGAGATTCTTGACCTGCGGCTTGCCGTCGAGCCCGATCATGTTGAGGTTGATGCGGAAGCTTTTTTCGAGATCGGTCGTCGCATTGAGATGCTGCATCATCTCGTCGAGATCGATGCGGTTGGAACGCGGGATCAGCACGATGCGGATTGGATTTTCGTGATCGGACTCGTCACGGATATCCTCCAGCATCGGCAATTTCTTCGCGCGCATCTGCGCCGCGATCTGCTCGATGATCTTCGACGGCGACACCTGATACGGCAACGCCGTAATCACGGCATTTCCGTCTTCCTTGATGTAGATGCCGCGGCAACGCACCGATCCGTTGCCGCTCGCGTACATCGCGGCAAGTTCGTTGCGTGGTGTGATGATCTCCGCCGAGGTGGGAAAATCCGGACCCTTCACATGTTCGAGGAGATCGGCAAGGCTGGCGTCGGGTTCATCGAGCAAGCGGATGCACGCGCTTGCGATCTCACGCAGATTGTGCGGCGGAATATCGGTCGCCATGCCTACCGCGATGCCTGTCGACCCGTTCAACAGCACGTGCGGCACGCGCGCAGGCAGCCACGATGGTTCTTGCTGGGTACCGTCGTAGTTCGGCGTGAAATCGACCGTGCCCTGACCCAGCTCCTCCAGCAGCAAGGCGGCGAGCGGTGTCAGCCTCGCTTCGGTGTAGCGCATCGCAGCGAACGATTTCGGATCGTCGGTCGAGCCGAAGTTGCCCTGACCGTCGATGAGCGGATAACGGTACGAGAACGGCTGCGTCATCAGAACCATCGCTTCGTAACAGGCGCTGTCGCCGTGCGGATGGTATTTGCCGAGCACTTCGCCGACCGTCAGCGCTGACTTGCGTGGTTTCGCCGTGGCGAGCAGGCCGAGCTCGCTCATTGCGTAAATGATGCGTCGCTGCACCGGCTTGAGGCCGTCGCCGACAAAGGGCAGGGCACGTTCGAGTACCACGTACATCGAGTAGTCGAGGTAGGCGCGCTCGGCGTAGTCCTTGAGCGGGATCTGTTCGTAGTTGGCTTGGATGTTCATTGAGGTCCGGTGTAGCGGCAAGCGCAGGGAGAACGTCCGCGCGCCGCCTATTTTGACGGATCGCAATGCGCCTCGATAGCGGTGGTGGGCAGCTCCTTCGCATTGGTGCACGCCGAACTTTGTGCTAGGGCGCGTGCACGATTGCGCTTGCACCGCTTTTGCTATTCGAGGCACCCATTGCCAAGCGTGTTGCGATTGCACGAAGTCACCCAGCTTTTGCAGCGAGCAGCAGCGGGTGAAGGCTAGTCGTGCGGGCCCGTGCACCGCCTCCTGGATCCAGCGTTGATACGCCTCGCGCAAAGCCACTGGGCTCAGGCGGGCGCACTTTTTGCTCGATCTGGGCCGCCCGCTGCACGCAGCCTAACTGCGTACGAGGAACGCTTGTCGATTTCCAATGTGCTGGATCTGCCGATGCGGCTATGGCAGTCCGAGCGGCTTCACGCACCCGTCGTGCGCTGCTTCGAAATCATGCGGCGGTTCGCCGCGATGAGCGCGTCGTCGGCAACTGCTACTTCGCTGTGGCCATGCAGGCGATAGGCCTCGTAGTGGCGCGAGCATTCGCTGCTCAGCGTATCGATGACGGCGCGATGCAGCTTGGTGTAGTAGGGCTGGGTGTGGTGATGCAAAAACACCGGAACTTCATACGGCTTGAAACCGGACACCAGCCGCACCTGGTGTTCCGGTCAGATCAGGTGCAGCGGCACCACCGCGCGGCCGACGCCTTCGGATACCGCATCGAGCAGACCGTAGATGTCGTCAAAATACGCGCGCAGCATCTTCGGCACGGTCGCGCCGGTCTGGATCAGGAAGAAGCGTTCGGTGAAATTGTCGCGCGGCTCGTGATCGACATAGCAATCCTCGCGGCCACTGTAGCGCGCCGACTCGATCAGCACATTGCGCTCGACGCCGATGCGCACGTTCTCGATGCCCATGCGTTCACACTCGGACAACGACACGCTGAAATCGACCTTGCCTTCCATCAGGAGGTCCTGCAGCTCGTTCACCTCGGCCTTTATGATCTGGCAGGACAGCCGCGGGTTCGCGCGCAGCAAGCCGCTGATCGCCGGCACCAGCACCGAGCGAAGGCACGACGAAAACGAGACAAGGCGGAAAAAGCCAGAAATCCCGTCGCAGTCACTGACCAGGCTATCGAGCAGCTCCTGTTCCTGGCGATCGACCGAGACCGCATGGCGCTGCAGGATGCGCCCGGATTCGGTCAGTTCCAGGCCGCCGCGCAGGCGCATGAAGAGGGCCTGCCCGAGCGTCTCCTCGAGATTCTGAATGCGCTTGGTCAGGGCCGGCTGACTCACATACAGCAATTCGGCTGCGCGCGAGAAATTGAGCTCGCGGGCCAAGGTCATGAATGACTCGATCTGCACCGATGACAAGCGGGTGCTCATACGGTCGTCCCCTTCGATCGGGCAACAGTATAACGCTGCGCTATCGCGCGATCAGTTGAGTTTATGACGATAGCGCGCAGGCATGCGCTCATCCAGAAGTTTGATTGGCGCGCTCGCTGCACTTCCGATACGGTGGGTGTGTTCGGTGTAGTCCAGCTGTTTGCAGGTGTTTTCCTCTGCATCCACGCAATCCGGAGGCATGAAATGCGAATCCTGATGTTGGGCGGTCTGCTGGTTGCGGGCCTGATGCTTGGTACGGCGAGCAACGCGCAGACGTGGGACAACCCGCTGCCGCTCCCGAACGGTTTGTCGAACTTCAATACCTGCGGGATGCCGTGGCAGACACTGTATTTGGACGGCGGCGCTTTCCAGATTTCCGCGCCGACCGTCGTGTACCGCATCGATCAATCGTGGCGGGGTGGCGGCAGGATGAATCGACCGTGGTCGGTGACGTTGTCGCCGCAGGACTGGACGGATATGTCGCTCTGGGTGTGCCAGCAAAGATCGGGCAACGTCATCTACCAATGTGTCGATGCATCGGACAATTTCGGCAATGGCTTCCTCGAACACGTGACCGTGCCCGCGGTGGGCGGCACCTACTACATCATCGTGACCAACAACATAGAGAATCAACCGCCGGTGTGCGGCCAGTACACGCTGACGGCATTCCATTGATCGCGGATCGTGTTTCGAGCCGCATACTATCGATCACCATCACAAGGAAATTGGCCATGCATCATGCACTGCGTTGTCTGCCTCTGGGTCTTGCACTCGTTTCGGGTTTCGCTCTCGCCGACGGTTCCGGCACCCTCTACAACGAAGGCAAGGCGATCACGCTGAAAAGCGCTTATGCGTATCGCATGCCCGACCCCTTCGAGAAGAGCAAACAGATCACACGCGTCGTGTTTGCCGACAAGGTGATCGATGCCGATGCATTGAAAGACGCGAGCGATCGCGACGACGCGATCGATGCCCAGTTGCGCGGAGCGACGCGCGTCGATCTGAATCTTGATGCAGACGGCTCGGTGCAAAACGTCAATATCCGCACCGACGGTTCCAGCGGATCACAGAGCGGCAGCGGCTGGTACACGCTGACGCTGAAGCATAACGACGAAAAGCGCATCGAAGGCAGCTTCCACACGAACGACGAGGCCGACAAGAAGAGCGGTCACTACTACGACCTCACGTTCGCCCTCGACCTTCCGGCTGCACCGACGCCGGGCGCCGCACTGCCCGCGAACGGCGGCGATGCGGGCAAGGCCTACATCGCGTATCTCGCAGCCCTGAAGAAAGGAGACATCGATCTGCTTGCAAAGTCGATGTCCAGGACGCGTTCGGCTGAACTGCTTGTGCACCGCTCAGAGCCGAACTTCAAGATGATGTTCGGCTTCATTCAGAGCCAGGCCCTGCGCGGACCGAAGTACGTCAAGGGCGAAAGCAAAGGCGACAGCGCGACGCTCGAATACGACGGCAAGGATGGTGAAGGCAATGAGGTGAGCAGTATCGTTTCCATGCTGCGCGAGGGCGGCGCGTGGAAAGTCGAAAAGGAAGCGAGCACCACGCACACGCATTGATCCGTTGTGCGGGGATGGCAATTGTTCATCCGCTAGCGGAGCATGCAAGCCATTCGGCCCATGCTCCTTGCCTCGTTGGTCAGCACGTGGACATGGGCGTGACCGAGTCCGACGCGCTGTTTCGGAACGAGTATGAGCCGGTTGCATGGTTCATCACTCGCATCCAATGACTACGAAGGAGCTCAGTCCGTGAAAACGCAGCTACCGATCGCCATCGCGCTATTCGCGGTCGCCAGCATTGCGCGCGGCGGCACGCCGCTGGTCTATTGCACCGACAACGTAGTCGGCATCCAGTTCGCGCTCGACGCGGCGCATGACAACGGCCAGGACGACGTGATCCGTCTGGTCGGTGGAACGTATGCGCTCACCGCCGTTCTCGCAATGACAACTGCGGAAACCAACACGCTGGATATCTCCGGAGGCTGGAATGCCGACTGCACCCAACAGACCGGCGGCACCACGCTGCTGGATGGGCAGGGTCAGTTCCTCGTGCTGAGCGTGGAGTCGACGGTGGCGAGTTATATCCATGTTTCGCGCATCGATTTCTCGAATGGACATCGGCCGACCGTCAACTCCGATCCTGCGGCCGGTCTGGTCGTGCGCAGCCTCGGGAGCGTACTGATCGAACAGAACCTTCTCGTGCTCAATCACCACGACGGTTCTTATACCGGAGGCCTGTATGCCTATGTAGGCGGCGTCGGGACGTTGACCGTGCGCAACAATCTTTTTTTCGGAAACAGTTCGCCGCACGCAGTAGGAGCGGCGGACCTGTATGCGAATGGCGGCGGTGAAGCCTATGTCAACGGCAATACCGCGGTCGCCAACCAGATCACTGCCAACGGCGAGACCGGCGGAATTTTCCTGCGCGGCGCTGCGCATTTCACGCTTGCCAACAATATCCTGTGGAACAACACCGGGGGTGATCTCTACATCGGCGTGACGGGCGGAACCCTGTTGCGCAACGACGATATTGGCGTCCTTGCCGGACTCGCTGCCGAACCGGGCAGTGCAGGCAATCTCGACGTCGATCCTGTGTTCGCGGGCGGCTCGTTCAATTTCCGTCTGGCATCAAGCTCGCCGCTGGTCAATGCTGGCATCGATGCTCCACCGGGCGGCGCCGGCACCTGGGATGCAGCGGGCGCGCCGCGTCTCCAACTGCCGCACCTCGACATCGGCGCCTACGAAACCGATGTGATCTTTTACAGCGGATGGGAGCCCCTGCCGTAGCGCAGTGCGCGCAGCGAAACGCAGGCCGAACCATCTACGCGGCCGAACGATGTGCGATTGCGCGCGCGTCGATCGAGCCTTGGTCATAGTGTGAGGATCCGCGGCAGTTCAGGAGCGATCACCTTGACCATCGCATTGGCGACGCTGACGTTGCCGGCGATCAGGTTGCCACTTTCCGGAAATCCGTCACGGCCGGCAAAGTCGCAGTAGCGTCCACCGGCTTCACGCACGAGTACGCAGGCGGCGGCCATGTCCCAGGGTTTCAAGCCGATTTCGTAAAAACCGTCGACGCGGCCCGCTGCAACGTAGGCGATATCGAGCGCGGCCGAGCCGGTACGACGGATGTCCTCAGCCTCGGCGAGCAGGGCGCGTGTCATCGCGAGCTGTGCATCGAGATGACGGCGTTGGCGGTACGGAAAACCGGTTACCAGCAGCGCGCCACCGAGGCCTTCGCGCTTGCCGATGCGGATGCGGCGGTCGTTGAGGTAGGCTCCATTGCCTCGGTCCGCGGTGAATAGCTCATCGCGCAGCGGATCGTAGACCACGCCCAAGGTTGGTTCGCCGCCTTCGAGCAGGCCGATCGAGACGCAGAAATGCGGGATGCCGCGCAGATAGTTGTGGGTGCCGTCGAGCGGATCGATGACCCAGACATTGCGCGACTTGCCCGACGCACCCGATTCCTCGGCAAGCATCGCATCGCGCGGAAAGGCTCGCTTCAGTTCGCGTATGATTTCCGCTTCTGCGAGCTTGTCCACTTCCGACACATAGTCGTGCCGCTGCTTCTCGATGATATCGAGGCTTTCCAGGCGGTTCATGTAACGCAGGATGATCTGTCCGGCGGCGCGCGCGGCGCGCACCGCGACATTGACGGCGGGTCTGGGCATGCTGGATT
>JBDSFA010000100.1:0-9483 GCA_039919785.1 Dokdonella sp.
GTGGCGAGACAGTTTCTATCCGGCCAAACTCGTGCAGCGACGCGAGCTCGAATACGCGAGCCGGCATGTCACTGCGATCGAGGTCAATGGCACCTACTACAGCGCGCAGAAACCCGCCACTTACGCAAAGTGGCGCGCCGAAACGCCGGACGGCTTCGTTTTTTCGTTGAAGGCGCCTCGCTTCGCGACCGATCGCAAGGTTCTTGCGGACGCCGGCAAATCGATAGGATCGTTCGTCAATGGCGGCATTGCCGAACTCGGCGATCGTCTGGGTCCGATCAACTGGCAGTTACCACCGCACAAATCCTTTGAACCGGATGACCTTGCGGCCTTTTTCGACTTGCTGCCGCGCAAGCTTGACGGTCGCCAGATGCGCCATGTGCTCGAAGTTCGTCACGAAAGCTTCCTGTGCGCGCACTATGTCGAACTCGCGCGCCGTCATCGTGTCGCGACGGTGTTCACCGATTCGCCGGCGTATCCCTCATTCGCCGATTTGACTGGCGATTTCGCCTACCTGCGACTGATGCGCAGCGAGTCGTCGATTGCAACGGGCTACCCGGAAACGGCGCTGGCTGCCTGGGCCGACCGGGCACGAACCTGGGCTCGCGGAGACGAGCCAACCGACCTGCCGAAGATCGCGTTGTCGCAGGCGCGCGGTTCGTCGCGCGACGTCTTCGTCTACTTCATCAGCGCAGCGAAGGAGCGCAATCCGGCCGCCGCGATCGCATTGTTGGCGCGGCTCCAGCGGTACGTGCGCGCTGGCCCGGTTGCCGCATAGGCGCGCACGTGGCTCGATTCAGATTCTCTGCAACGGCTGCTGCTGCATGCACGCTTCGAGCATGGCGAGCAGATCAGAATCGACTTCTAGATCGATACCATCGATGCGCGCGATCGGGCAAACCGTACAGGAGGAGTTGGTGAAGAACGCGCCGCGGAACGAAGCGACTTCACTCAACTCGACCCGGCGCGTCACGGTCGGCTCGCCACGTTCGCGCAGGCCGGTCTTCAGCATCTGCATCGAGGTTCCATCGAGTGCCCGCGCATCTGGCCAGACCACCCGGACGCCATCGAAAAAGCCGACGTTCCAGATCGATCCTTCCGAGATTGCGTCAGTGGCATCGACGAACAAGGCATCATCGTAGCCCGCCGCCTGAGCGAGACGCCTCTGCTGAAACAGGCCGAACGTACCGACGTGCTTGATATGCGGCGATTCGCGTTCATAGCGCACGCTGCGCACGCGCACCGGTGTTGAGGCAATCGTACGTGCAGGAGCAGCAGTGACCAGCACATCGGGTTGTGCCGGTACGGTCAACCGATCACGCTCGAGACCCCGCGAAAAAACATTGATACGCAACGACAGTGTGCCCGCCACGTCCTCGACCATTCGGCGCATGTATCCGCGTGTCGCCTCGATATCGAGCGGATAACCGAACAATTCCCGTGTCGCGCGATCCAGGCGTTGCAGGTGCAGGTCGAGGCCACGCACATAGCCATCGCACACCTGCATCGAGGTGAAGTGGCCATAGTTGATCAGCGCCAGCGTGCGCAGATCTTCGATACTGACTGCATCGCCATTGAGTTCGCTGCATTGACCGCTCATTGCGCCGAATAGTCGCTGCGTATGGATCAGGCAATCCGCTCGGCGCCGCCCATGTAGCGACGCAGCGCTTCCGGCACGGCAATTGAACCGTCCGCGTTCTGGCCGTTCTCCATCACTGCGATCAACGCGCGGCCGACCGCCACACCAGAACCGTTCAAGGTGTGCACGAGCTCGGGCTTGCCCGTCTCCGGATTGCGCCATCGCGCCTGCATGCGACGAGCCTGGAAATCCGTGCAGTTCGAACAGGAGGAAATTTCGCGGTAGGTATTCTGCGACGGCAGCCAGACTTCGAGATCGTAGGTCTTGGTCGCGGTGAAGCCCATGTCGCCGGTGCACAGCAGCATGCGGCGATACGGCAGCCCAAGCTTCTCCAGCACAACCTCGGCACAGCGCACCATGCGTTCGTGCTCGGCAAAACTCTCGGCGGGCTTGGCGATACTGACCAGCTCGACCTTCTCGAATTGATGCTGGCGGATCATGCCGCGCGTGTCGCGACCATGCGAGCCGGCTTCAGCACGGAAACACAGAGAGTGCGCCGCCATACGCATCGGCAGAGCGTCGGCTTCGACGATGTCGTCGCGCACGATATTCGTCAACGACACTTCGGCCGTCGGGATGAGGTAGCGCTTCGTCTCACCAACCGTGGTTGAAAACAGGTCTTCCTCGAACTTCGGAAGCTGACCGGTGCCTTGCATGGATTCGCCGTTGACGATCAACGGTACATTGCACTCGAGGTAGCCGTGCTCCTCGGTGTGCAGATCGAGCATGAACTGTGCAAGCGCTCGATGCAGGCGCGCGAGCTCGCCGCGCAACACGGTAAAGCGCGCTCCGGACAACTTCGCGCCGGTGTCGCCGTCGAGCCAGCCCTTGTGCGCGCCCAATTCGACATGATCCTTGACCGCAAAATCAAAAGCGCGCGGAGTGCCCCAGCGATGTTGTTCGAGATTGCCGCTTTCATCGGATCCGGCCGGCACCGACTCGTGTGGAAGGTTGGGAATGCCGAGCGCGATATCAGCGAGCCGTGCCTGGATCTCGGCCAGTTGCAGTTCATTCGCCTTGAGCTGGTCGCCGATGCCGGCAACCTCGGCCATCAACGCGGTCGTGTCTTCGCCCTTCGCCTTGGCCATACCAATTGCCTTGGAGCGTGTATTGCGCAAATTCTGCAATTCCTGCGTCTCGATCTGCACATGCTTGCGCCGCGCCTCGATCGTTTCGAGCGCGGATGAATCGAGTGCAAATCCGCGCGTGGCGAGACGCTGGGCGGTGTCGTGGAGATGGCCGCGAAGCAAGGTCGGGTCGAGCATGGGCAGGTCCAGACAAAGATAAGCGGCGAATTATAAGGGAACGGCTGCGATGACTGCGCCACGAAGCTCATTCGTGAACAGCGCTCACCCAGAAACGCAGCAGCATCGCCGCCAGGAGCGCGCAAACGGAACCAAAGGCAAACGCGGCAAACGGCGACAGCGCCTGCCACAACCAGCCGAACAGCAGCGATGCGGGCAACAGGAAAATTCCCGCGACGAGGTTGTACCAACCGAACGCGGTGCCGATGCGTTCGCGAGGGACGAGATCGGCAACCAGCGCCTTCTCGGTCCCCTCCAGAGCAGCAGTGACGACACCGTAAGCAACGAACGCGAGCCAAAGCGCCCAATCCGCCGCCGGCAGCAAGCCGATCGCGAGGTAGGCGACGGCGTACGCGAGCCACGCAAACCCGAGCATGCGCGCCCTTCCCCAACGATCCGATAGCGCCGACAACGGCGTAGACAGCAATGCCGCGACCAACGAGAACAAGGCCCACATCAAGGTCACGCGTGTGGCGCTGGCACCAAGATCATTGGCCCGCAGCAACAAAAACATGTTCGATGAATTGCCAAGCGTGAACAGCGCGAGCGCGCACAGGTAACGTCGGAACGGCCGTGGCAGATCCGCGAACGACCAGCGCACGGGTTCCTTCGCACGCACCTCGGGATGTTTCGGCTCGGGGACCTTGAATGCCAGTGCGAGCACGATCACCGCTGGCACGATTGCGAGCAGAAAGATCTGACGCATTTCCACGCCGGCCGTCAGCAACGCAGCGGCCGCCAACGGTCCAATCACCGCGCCGAAATTGTCCATTGCGCGATGGAAACCAAATGCGAGCCCGCGTTGTTCGGGCTCGACACTGAGGCTGATCAACGCGTCACGCGGCGCCGAACGCAGGCCTTTGCCGACACGGTCGGCGAAGCGACATGCCAAGACGCCAAGCCAGCTTGTCGAGAAGCCAATCAGTGGCCTTGCAAAACCGGCCACGCCATAACCTGCAATGACCCAGACGCGCACCTTGCCGCTGCGGTCGGCGAGCACGCCCGCGAAGAGCTTCAACAAACTCGAGGCCGCTTCGGCGATGCCTTCAATGAGACCAAGCACCTTCGGCCCCGCCATCAGCACCGATGCCAGATACAGCGGCACCAGCGGATAGATCATGTCGCTGGCGGCGTCGTTGAACAAACTGATCGTGGCGACCAGCCAGACGGTGCGAGGCAGCGCGCGAATGGCCCGGATCAAGCGTCGCGCGCCTTGTTGCGAGCTGCACGACGGGATGCGCGCAAGAATTCGATCTTCTCGCGGAATTTGCCCTCGAGCCCGCGCTCGGTCGGCGTATAGAACGTCTGGTCCGCAAGCGCATCCGGCAGGCATTGCTGATCGAGCGCAATACCGCCTTCTGCATCGTGGTCGTACTGATAGCCCTTGCCGTAGCCGAGGCCTTTCATCAGTTTGGTCGGTGCATTGCGCAGATGCATGGGTACATCAAGTGTGCCGTGATTACGCACGGCGCTTTTCACATCGTTGAATGCTGCATACGCCGCGTTGCTCTTCGGCGCAATCGCCAGATATAGCGCGAGTTCTGCAAAACCCAGCTCACCCTCTGGACTGCCCAATCGATCATAGGTTTCCCAGGCGTCGAGTGCCATGCGCCATGCGCGCGGATCGGCGAGGCCGATGTCCTCGACCGCCATGCGAGTCAACCGCCGCGCAAGGTAGGCGCGATCGCAACCGCCATCGAGCATGCGCGTGAGCCAGTACAGCGCTGCATCCGGATCGGACGAACGCACCGATTTGTGCAGCGCTGAAATCTGATCGTAGAACTGCTCGCCGCCCTTGTCGAAACGACGCGTGCGATCGGCCAGGACCTGTTCCAGCGTCGCCGCATCGATCGTTCCGTCGCTGGCCAGTTCGGCGGCGATTTCGAGAAACGTCAGCGCACGGCGCACATCGCCATCCGCTGCCTGGGCCATCGTCGCCAGTGCAGCGTCATCCACACGCAGGTTCATCGCGCCGATTCCCCGCTCGCTATCGGTCAGCGCGCGTCGCAGGGCGGCAAGAATCGCTTCGGCTGGCACAGAGTCGAGCACATGTACGCGACAGCGCGACAGTAATGCAGAGTTCAATTCAAACGAAGGGTTCTCGGTCGTCGCGCCGATGAACACGATCACGCCCTTCTCGATGTGCGGCAGGAAGGCATCCTGCTGCACCTTGTTGAAGCGATGTACTTCGTCGACGAACAGCACCGTGCGGATGCCCTGTGCGAAACGGGTTTCAGCTTCCGCGAGCGCTGCCCGCACCTCTGGCAATCCCGACAGCACCGCTGAAATCGCGCGGAATTGCGCTTCGGCGTAGCGCGCGAGCAGCAACGCCAGCGTGGTCTTGCCACAACCGGGCGGTCCCCACAGGATCATCGAATGCACGTGACCCGCCTCGAGCGCACGACGCAAGGCAGTGCCCTTTCCGACGAGACGCTGCTGCCCGACGATTTCATCGAGCGCGCGCGGGCGCATGCGTTCCGCGAGCGGCTTCAGTTCCGCAGATTCCGGAAACAGGGTCGTGGCAGGAGGCTGGGGTTTGCGACGGGACATCAGTCCATCATAAGGCAGCTGCCGTGTGCACTGGCGACGGCGGCGATGTTGTCGATGTCAATTCTTGACCGGGAACACTTCCGCATCGGGTTTGATATCGCCAACCACGTCGACGCCGTTTGGCGGCACGAACGTGAACGTGCCCGCAGAGATGGCTGGATTGCGTTTCCAATCGGCGAAGCGGATCTCGGTCGTGTTGCCGAGCTGGTCCTTGAAGCGCATGCGCTGCAGCGTCGCCGCATCAAACCCAAGCTCGGCATATTCGAACTCGGGCTCCTTCGCCTTCGAGGTCAGCTTGAGCCAAGTCAGCCCGTCGTGCTCGCCCGCTTCGCTCGACTTGAACTGGCTGTCGAGTTGCGAAAGATCGGTCAGCACGGTGAGAGGGCTATGCGCCTCTTCTGAGCTCTGATTGCGCACGGACACTTGCTCGAGGTCAGGTTCGTAGACCCAGACCTTGGCACCATCGGCGACGATCGTCTGCTGATACGGCGCGGTCGTTTCCCAGCGAAACTGGCGTGGCGCTTCGAGTGCAAGTGTGCCACGCGATTCGTCGCCGCGATGGCCGTTCGCGTCGGTGACGGACTGGTTGAAGCTCGCGGTGACTGAACGCAGGTTCTTCGAGAACGCCTCCATGCGCGTGCGCGCGGTATCGGCACCATGCGCCGCAAGACTGAGCAGGAGGATGGGAGCGAAAATAAAAGCACGCATGCGAGAAGGGCTCGTAGGACAATCAGGAGTCCGATTATCGCGGTTGCAGCTGAACGCTGCACGGATCACGGCGACAGCGGTGTGATCTGGCGATTCCATGCCAGAATCTTCCGGAGACAATGGCGACGTTTTCCGCTGAAATCAGGCCGAATCAAACGATGTTGAAGATCCGATGGTTGTCCGCAGCTGCCGCTTCCGTGTTCGCGCTGTTCACAGCACCTTCCCGCGCCGTGATTATCTGCATGGCGGAGCAAAACATCGCTGTCCCGCAGGATGGCGAAGGTGCCTACATCAACTTCGTCACCGGCATGCATGGCGGCAGCCAAGGCGCCGTGCCGGGATTCGACTTCGATCCCTACGCCTCACAGGCGAGCAATCCATCCAATCAACTGAAATTCTACTGGGGTTCGGCGAGCAACAACGGCGCAGGCGTAGTGACGACCGGTGACACGTATGCAGTACTGACCGCAGGCAACGCGATCGGTCCCGCGTCGATTTTTTCCCGCGCAGGCTTTACCGGCGTCACGACCGCATGGCAGGCAGGCGTGACGGTGGGCTACCTCGGTACGCGCTTCACCAACGAGACGACCAATACGCTGACCTATGGTTGGGTCCACCTCACAACTAGCGCACCGCTGGGATTTCCGATGAACGTGCTGGACTGGTGTTATGAGGATGGCGGCAGCGCCATCACGGTCCCGCAGCTCGACATCGATCGCATCTACTGTGACGGTTTCGACGACCTCGCGTGCGCAGGCATTGCAACTGCGTATTGATTTGTTCGCCCGCACCGATCGCGCGCCAAGCACGATCGCACGCGTTGCGCCCGGCGGTAGGCGTCAGTGTGGCTGCGCGACACCCTTGAGCAAGGACTCCGTGGCGTTCTCGTTGCCGCTTTGAGCGATATTGCTCAGAGCGACGATTCCAACCAGCCGCTTCTTGCGGTCGAGGACCGGCAGGCGCCGGAGACCAAGCTTGGCCATATTGTCAGCAACGGCAGCGACACTCTCATCGTCGAAGCAATATTTTATGTCTTCGCTCATGACTTCGCGCACAAGGGTCTCGGCACCGAGTCCCTGCGCGACCGCGCGCAGAACGATGTCACGGTCGGTCACCATTCCCACAAGACGGTCGTGATCGCCAATCGGCAGACTGCCGATGTCGGCCTCCATCATCAGAACGGCAGCCTCACGGATGGTTTGGTCGGGTCGACCGAGTCGGACATCGGCGGTCATCACTTCACTGACTTTCTTCATAACGTCTCCTGAATGGGTCGATGCGTGCGGAACACGCAGAATGCCCAGACAGCTTGCCTGATTGTGGCTGAACGCTTCACCAGGGAGACTGATTCGCGACGATGCTGGCCGTCACGTCAGCGGATAGGCATTGAATTGCTGATAGTCGCTTGATCGAGATCCGGCAGGCGAGCGCTCAAGCGCGACAGGAAGCGAGCCGGCGCATCAACGCCGAGATAGACCCACTCGATTTGCCGTGAGCCTCCAAACAGACCCGGCACCTCCAGCACCGGGTCCAACCGAATGCAGATATTCGGATTACCTGACTCGCAATAGCGGAGCGTGCCCGGAATGCGACGGGCGACCGCTTCACAATGCGGAGCGACGGCAGCGATGCTCGCCAAGGGCACCACCCGTTCTGCTCCGAGACCATAACGCACATACAAGCACTCGCCATCCAGCGAAATCGGGCGCTTCAATGTCGCGCGGCGTTCGGCGATCAGGAAACATAGTCCCCACACCGAAAGCGCGCTGATGACGCACGCGCCTTTCCATTGCCAGAACAACGACAACAGCAGGTGCACGATCGGCAGTTCGATCAGGATCAGCAGAATGAATCCCTGCTGGTTGGAAGCGTGCGCATCCTTGGCATGACAACTGAAATGTTCATCGCCAGCGAACACGAGCTGGCGCTTCGCGGTTGCGAACAAGGCGTAGAACCACAGGCGAACCTCGAACGCGAGCAGCTGGGCCACCGGCGTATCGCCGAAACGCGCATGCAATGCCGTCGCCACCGCGCGCTCCGGATCGTTGCCATCGCGAAGGAGACGCAAAGTCAGCCTTGCCAGACTTAGCGCAAGAGTGATTTCGCCAAGCACGACGACGGCAGCGAAAAAGTTGCGACCAGCCTGCAGAACACCGAGCCATTCACGACTTTCTTCGGGAACGACCCAGCCAGCCACCATGATGCCGATGCCTGCAAGCGTCGCCGCGCCAATCCATGCTTGGCGCCCCTGCCGGCGGAATGCGATCAGATACGCCAGCGGCACCGTCAACAGCAGGTCGAACAGCATCGGCCATTCGGGCACGATCGTTCCAGTCGCAACCAAGGCAGTCGGCGGGTGGCGGGCCAGCCACGCGTTCGCGAGATAGACAAGCAGCGCAAGCGAAACGAACCAGACGAGCCGCTGGAGTTTTTCCTCGCGTGTCAGGGATGCATGCATTCCATTTCCTTCCTTCCTTCGCCAGGCTCTCAAATCACCCGCACAAGGCGTCAATCCGACGGCGGTGGAGGTGCCAGCACGGTGCGGTTGCCATTCGTTTCCGGGGGCGTGACGATGCCTTCCGCTTCCATCACCTCGATCAAGCGCGCTGCGCGGTTGTAGCCGATCTTGAGGCGACGCTGCACGCCGGAAATCGATGCGCGACGCGATTCGGTAACGATGCGCACTGCTTGGTCGTACAGTTCGTCATAGTCGCCGCTGCCACCCTCGCCGGCCGCATCCTCGGGCAAGCCCGACTCGCCGATGACCTTGCCGTTACCGAGCGACTGCACTTCCTCCAGCACACCAGGGATGTAGGCGGGCTCACCTTGCGCGCGCAGCCACTGCACGACCTTGTGCACTTCATGATCGTCGACAAAGGCACCATGCACGCGTTCGGGTGCGGCCGTTCCTGGTGGCAGGTACAGCATGTCGCCGTGACCGAGCAGCGTCTCGGCGCCGGACTGATCGAGGATCGTGCGCGAGTCGATCTTGCTCGATACCTGGAAGGCGATGCGGGTCGGAATGTTCGCCTTGATCAATCCCGTGATCACGTCGACCGACGGCCGCTGGGTCGCAAGAATCAGGTGCACCCCCGCCGCACGCGCCTTTTGCGCCAGGCGCGCGATCAGCTCTTCGACCTTCTTGCCGACGATCATCATCATGTCGGCGAACTCGTCGATAATCACGACGATGTACGGCAATGGCTGCAGCGGTTGCGCGGTCACGTTCGGCTGCGATGCATCCGGACGAAACAGCGGATCGAGCATCGGCTGACCGGCCTC
>JBDSFA010000260.1:0-2099 GCA_039919785.1 Dokdonella sp.
TATTCCATATCGTCGCCACGCACGACTTCACCATGGGCGCGATGGAGAACAAGGGCCTCAACATCTTCAATGCGAAATACCTGCTCGCCGATTCCGAGCATGCGACCGACGACGGTTTCCGACATGTACTCGCCGTCGTCGGCCACGAATATTTCCATAACTGGAGTGGCAATCGTGTCACCTGCCGCGACTGGTTCCAGCTGAGCCTGAAGGAAGGCCTGACGGTCTACCGTGAACAGGAATTTGAATCGGACCTCGCCTCACGCACTCTGCGCCGGATCGAAGACGTGCGCGGACTCTGGCGCGCGCAGTTCAGTGAGGACGCCGGGCCACTCGCGCACCCGGTGCGACCTGATCGCTACGACGAAATCAACAATTTCTACACCGCGACCGTGTACGAGAAGGGCGCCGAGATCGTGCGCATGCTCAGCGTCGTGCTCGGGCTCGACGGATTCCGCCGCGGCCTCGATCTGTATTTCGAACGCCATGACGGCAGCGCCGCCACGGTCGAGGATTTTCTTGCCGCACTTGGCGATGCAAACGGCCGCGATCTCGGCGAGTGGTTGATGTGGTACGCGCAGGCGGGTACGCCGGAGCTTCACAGCAGCGGCCGTTTCGATGCGCGCACGCGCAGTTTCGAATTGACTTTGACGCAAAAGACAGCGCCGACGCCGGGCCAGCCACACAAGCAGGCGCTGCCGATCCCGGTGGCGGTCGCGTTGTTCGATCCCGATGGCAGGCCTTTGCACCTATCGCTCGATGGCGAAGACGGCGTCGAGCGAACGAACGAGCGTGTGTTGTTGCTACGCGCGGACACGTCTACCTATCGCTTCACGGGTATCGATATTGCGCCCGTCGCGTCCGTGCTGCGCGGTTATTCGGCGCCCGTTCGCCTCGTGCAGGACCTCGATGCGGATGCGCTCGCACTGCAGATCCGCCATGACAGCGATGGTTTCAATCGCTGGTTCGCAGCGGATGCACTGGCGCGAAACATGTTCACGCAGACATTGAAGGCAGGTGCGCCCGATGCGCGTTCGCTGGCGGCGTGGACAGATTGCCTGGCCCTCGTGGTCGACGATCGAGACGCCGATCCGGCCCTCGTGGCTGAAATGCTTACGGTCGCCGATGCGGCGTCGCTGTCCGACGGACTCGTGGACATCGATCCCGAAGCGGTGCATCGCGCACGAGCGCACGTCGAGACCGCGCTCGCGACGGCGCTCGTGCAGCCATTGCTGGCGCGGTACCACGCACTCACCGATATCGGTGCGGCCACCACCGACGGCCTGGGCGCACAAGCGCGCCGACGTCTGCGCAACGTATCTCTGGCGGCGCTATGCCGTGTCGATACCCGGCATATTGACCTCGCTCGCAGGCAATACACGGACGCGCGCAATCTGACCGATCGACTCGCGGCGCTGGCGGCGCTGGTCCATCTTCGTGCCGAAGGCGCCGACGCAGCGCTGGCGGAATTTGCCCATCGCTATGCGGGCGATGCATTGGTGCTCGACAGTTGGTTCGCGTTGCAGGCGACCGAGGCCGACCCGCGTGCGCTGGAGCGCGTCGAGGCATTGACCGCGCACTACGCGTTTCACTGGAACAACCCGAACAAGGTCCATGCCTTGTTCGGTTCCTTCGCTCGCGCCAATCCGCGCGCGTTCCATCGCGCCGACGGTGCGGGCTACCGTTTTGTCGCGGATGCGATCATCAAGCTTGACGCGATCACACCCCAGGTGGCCGCACGCACGGCGACGGCCTTTCGCTCATGGCGAAGCTACGAACCATTGCGTCGCGCGATGATGCGTCACGAACTTGAGCGGATGGCTGCGCGCCCTGGCAATTCGCCGGACCTCACCGATATTGTTGCACGCAGCCTGCTGCGTTGAGGCGTGTCGCGCCGACCCATCATGCCTGGCGACGTGACGCCGCCGAAATTTGCTCCTGCAATTTCGGCATACCGGCCATCCATGGCCATAAAAAAGGCGCCGCTCGTTGCGGGAGCGACGCCAGGGTGGGAGCGATGAAGTAAACCCATTCCTGTGACCCATGCATGACAGGTAAGTTCCGCATTGCAGCAAAACAAGACTCAGCCTTCGCGTCCG
>JBDSFA010000188.1:0-4289 GCA_039919785.1 Dokdonella sp.
CACGCCCGAGCAGCAATTCTTCCTTGCATGGGCGCAGTGGCGCGGCGACGCGATCCGACCCGAAACCCAGCGCACCATGGTGCAAGGCGACCCGCACCCGATTGCGAAATACCGGGTCAACGGACCGTTGTCGAACATGCCAGCGTTCCAGCAGGCGTTCCAATGCAAGGCCGACGCGCCGATGGTGCGACAGGGCAAGGAGCGGTGTGAGGTCTGGTAACGCGAGACTGACATATGGCGTGGCTGCCGCGGAACACGCGCCAACGGGGCGTGACGCATGCGGAAAATCGACCTGACACATTGGATGGGGACGCCAGCGGGAGCAGTGCAATTGTCTAACATGGGTAACAGTGGGTAGAGTGCGTCCCCTCATGCACTGCGCCTCGCCTCCGTTGCTCGCCCGTCTGCGTCAACGCCTGGCGGCGACCGCGTGGCTGTTTGCATGGTTGATAATCGCCAAGGCAACCATCGCTGTTGCCTGTGTGAACGAAGATGTTTCGCCTCCGACGTTATCGGATAACACCACCCTCACATCCGTTGGCGCGTCCGTGTCGAACGCCAACGGCGGTTCCACGACGTCGCCTTCGGATGCTTCGGACGCAGATCGGTGTTGGCATGACGGCAGCAATGATGGTCATTGTGCGTGCGCCCACAGTTCACCGCTGCCCGGTGTTTTTTCCGGCATGGCGACGCTGAATCCAGGTTCGTTCGAAATTCCCCCAGCGTTCGTTCTCCCGATTCTCGCGCGCCGAGAATCGGCACTGCGTCCTCCGATTGCCTGACACCAACCCCCGTCGCTCGGCATGAGCGATTCCATGACGCACGCGTGCCGTGCGTCCTTTGGTTTGGTTTCAGGAGTTTTCCATGGTCTTTTCAGATCGGGCGCGGCGACGTGCTCCGTGGCTATTGGCGGCTGTCGGGTTCGCGTTGGCTACGACAGTCACCGCACAAAGCCGTTCGTCTTCTTCGCTTGAAGGAACACCTTCCGTCGCATCGGGCGAATCGGACAAGGCGACTCCTGCCGTCGTAGACGCGATCCGGCGAGTGTGGCTACACAATCCTGCCGTCCAGGCTGCCGAGGCCAAACTGGCTGCAACCGGCGCGCTCGCGGACGCCGCAGGCAAACCGCTTTACAACCCCGAGCTTGAACTCACCGCTGAAAACGCGGACGTGAATACGCGCAGCGTGGCTGTCAGCCAGCCCCTCGATTGGTCGGGCAAACGCCGCGCTCGTGCGGGCGCCGCGGCGGCCGAGATCCGTGCCATCGAGGCCGAGCGCGACCAGGTTCGCCAGCGCATTGCGCTGCAATGGCTGAGCGGATTTGCGACCTATCGCGTGACCTCGGCGCAAGTCCATCTGGGTGCGCAACGCGTCGGACTGCTGGAACAGTTCACCGCGCTTGCGCAGCGACGGTTAACCGCCGGCGACATTCCACAACTGGAACGCGATCTGGCCGAGCTGGCGTTGCGGGAAGCGCGCGCACAGCAAGCCGGACTCATTGCCGATCAAGCCAGGGCGCGACAATCCGTCGTCGCCGTCGACGCCGACAGTGCAACGGCATTACCTGATCTTCCCGGCACTTTGCCGGACATGGCCAACCTGCCGCTGGACGAGGCTGCACTCGGTGCGCTGCCAATGCTGCACCACGCGCAAGCGGAGGAGGAGGTCGCGCAAGCGAAAGTCGCTGTGACCGAACGCTACCGTCGACCGGATCCAACGATCAGCCTCTCTGGTGGCCGCGTTACCAACGGCCCCTTCAGCGACAAGGTCGTCGGCATCAACGTGCGGATTCCGCTGTTCGTGCGCAATTCGTACAGCGCTGAAGTATCCGCCGCGCGCTCATCGGCCGATGCGGCTGCGGCCACCTATATCGAGCAACGCCAACGCGCGATCGCCGAAGCGGAGCAAGCCGGCGCGAGTTACAACGCGCTGCGCAACGCCTGGCAATCGTGGCGCGAGAGCGATGTGGCAAGCATCACGGATCGCGCTGCATTGCTGCAGCGACTTTGGGAGGCCGGAGAACTCAGCACCGCCGACTATCTGGTCCAGCTCAAACAAAGCATCGACACCGAACTCACCACCACGGGATTGCGCGCCCGCGTCTGGCTAGCTTTGCCGACTGGCTCGGCGCATCTGGCGGTCTCGATCGCTGGCTTGCTCGCAACAGCGCTGCGCCATGAACTTCAAGGATTCAATCATGAAAGCCACCTGGATCATCTGTGCCGCACTGCTGTGCGTCTCTTTTGGCGCGAGCGCCGAAGAGAACAACGGTGCACCCGCCAAGGCGCAGATCGAAGCAAGTCCACTCACGCTGGACGCGACGGCGCAAAAGCAGCTTGGAATCATCACGGCATCGGTGCAGGAGCGCACGCTGGAAAATGAAATTCGCGCACCCGGCGAAGTGAAATCCAACGCCTATGCCAGCGCGCTTGTGTCACCGCGGATTCCCGCGCAGGTGGTGCGCCGACACGCCAGGCTCGGCGATACGGTGAAGGCGGGTCAGGCGCTGGTCACGCTGTCGAGCGTTGACGTGGCGGAAGCGCAAGGCACGCTGATCGTGACCGAACGCCATTGGCAGCGCGTCAAGTCACTGGGTGCACAGGCGCTATCCGCCAAGCGTTACACCGAAGCCCAGGTCGCCCGCGATCAGGCGCGCGCGAAACTGCGCGCCTATGGTATCGGCGACGGCGAAATCGGAGCGCTTTTGAAGCAGGGCTCCGCTCGCGCCAACGGCGATTTTTCGTTGCTGGCTCCGCAAGCTGGCCGCATCACCAGCGATGACTTCGTGATCGGCGAACGGATCGAACCAGGCAAGCCGCTCTTCACGTTGAATGACGAAGGGACTGTCTGGATAGAAGCCCAGCTCGCATCGGATGCGGCCGAACGCGTGCAGCCGGGAGCGGCGGTGCGCGTCATCGCCCACGATCAAACACTGCCCGGCCCGGTGATTCAACGTTTGCATCGCACTGTCGAAGGGTCGCGCACGACGCCGGTACGCATCGAAGTCGCCAACAAAGCCGACCTGCTGCATGCCGGTGAATTTGTCGAAGCGCACATCGCGACCGCGGGTGCAACGCCTTCGCTGGCGATTCCAACGGAAGCCATCGTGCAACTGCAAGGTCAGCCGAGCGTGTTCAAAGCCGCCGACCAACGCCACTTCGAGATCGTTCCCATCACGCCGGGAGAAACCCGCGGCGATCTGACGGTCGTCATGCAAGGCCTCGTCATGGGTGACGTGATTGTCGTCAACGGCACCTATGTACTGAAGGCCCGCCTTCTAAAGCCGCAATTGAGAGAAGGCGAATGACTGACGCGATGCTGCGCGCGAACGGAGGTTCGCCATGTTGAATCGCCTGGTTGAACTCTCACTGCGTTACAAGGTGCTGGTCCTGATCGTGTTTGCCGTGGTCGCGTTTCTTGGCTATCGCGCGATTCGCACGGTCCCAATCGATGCATTCCCGGACGTCACGCCGGTGCAGGTCAACATCTATACCGAGTCGCCCGGTCTTGCGGCCGAGGATATCGAGCAACTTCTCACGTTCCCGATCGAGTCGACGATGGCCGGCTTGCCGAAGGTACAGGAGATCCGCTCGGTCAGCTTGTTCGGACTCTCATATGTGTCGGTGTATTTCGCCCGACGATATGGACATCTACTTCGTGCGTCAGCTGGTCAACGAGCGCCTGCAGGAAGTTGGAGATCGCCTGCCCGCTGGCTACGGCAAACCCGAGATGGGGCCGAACACCTCCGGTCTCGGCCAGGTGTTCTGGTACACGATCGAGCGCAGCGACGAGACGCTCAAGGGTCAGATCACCGACATGGATCTGCGCACGCTGCAGGACTGGACGGTGCGGTTGATCCTGCGCACCGCACCCGGTGTCGACGATGTTTCGTCGTCGGGTGGTGGCGAACGCCAGTTCCAGGTGCGCGTTGATCCCATGAAGCTGATCAAGCATCAGCTCGGCTTCAAGGACGTGATGGCCGCGCTCGCGGCGAGCAACGCGCAAGTGGGGGGGAACTTCATCGACGTCGGCCGCGAGCAGTACCTCGTGCGTGGTCTCGGGCTGGTCAAGGATGCCGAGGATCTCGGACGCATCGTTTTGAAAAGCGAAGATGGAATCCCCGTCTACGTGCGCGACGTCGCGCAGATCCTGCAGGCGCCGGCACCGCGGTTTGGTGCGGTCACGCGCGACGGCAAGGAAGTCGTTCTTGGCCAGGCGCTTGCGCGCATCGGCGAGAACGCCAAGACGGTGGTGGACGCGGTGAAGGCGAAGCTCGACACCGTTCGCAC
>JBDSFA010000170.1:0-5864 GCA_039919785.1 Dokdonella sp.
ACGCGACCAAATGACAGGTCGGCAAAGTCCGGGTCGGTCAGGAGTAGCGTGAACAAGCGGCTGCCGAAGCTGTGCACGACGATGTCGGGACGATCGTTGATGCCGTGTGCTTCGGCGTCCGCGATGGCGCGGCGGATGCGCGCGCCGAGATCCCGCGCGAGCTGGCGATGTCGCCAGGCGACCAGCACGTCGATCGTCGCCCAGCCATATTTGTAGATCAGGACAGGCGCGGAATATTTGAGCCGGTTGGCGATGCGCCAGCTGAAATCCTCCTGCCAGCGCGCGCGGCTGTTCATGCCGTGGACAACAATCATCCAGTGGATGTCTCGGCTCGTCTCACCGACGATGCGATAGCGCACCGTCGCTTCTGGCTGCAGGCCTTGTTCGCGAAAGTCGCTGCCACAGTAGGGGCATTCCTGGCTTGCGGCCATTCCGGCGCCGAGGGGGCGTCGGCAATTCGGATCGGGGCAGCGCCACGTGTCGATGCGTTCGAGCGCGTGGGAGGTGACGGATCTGTCGAGGAATGCTCGCAGAGACTCGTCTGGCCAGCGCGTGCCGACCGCCAACGCAAAATCGGCAGGATCGAATTCGAGCACCACGCCTTGTGCGCGCCGTCGCGCGATCTCGTTTCGCCATGCTTGTTCATTGGCGGACATCGCTAGGCCTGATTGTGTTGCTGAAGAAAGGTGAGTACGCGATAGACGTCTTCGCGCGGACACTGCGCCCAGAATCGAAGCCGCCCCTCATTGCCGTAAATCTGCACGGCAATGCTGCGATTGAGGCCTTCGTGCTCTTCGACAGTGAAGTTGAAGATGCCCTGCGCCTTCGCGAAGGCGCTGTCGTTCACAGCAAGGCGCGTCTGGCGAACGGCTTCGACCGACTCTATGCCCCCTTGTGCTAGCGTCGAGCCCAACTCGACGAAACCGTCTTCCACTTCGAAGCGAGCCAACTTCGTGCTGTTCTTCCCCTTGCTCGCCGATTTCACGGCGTTGTTCAAGCGGACACCGGCGAGAGGCTGTTTCGCGATGCCCAGCGCAGCGAGGGTGCTCCAGATTTCCTCCATCGCTTGCGCATGGTCGATTTCCTTGTTGCGGTGTATGAGGATGGCGCAATAGCGGTCGGCGAATCGCCATTCGAAACGAACGGTGCTGCGATCTCGCCGCTGCCTGTAGGCCTCGTATCGATACCGTTCGAGTTCCACTTCTTCGGTGCGGTCCTTGTCCCTGGCGCGATCCCATCCTTCCTTGCCCAGATGCCACACGAGCGATAGATGTTCACCATCGAGTGCGATCGATGTGAGCGTCAGGCGATCGGGAAACGAATAGCTCTGCTTCATCCCTGCGAGGGCGGAATACTGGCTCGCCTGCAGTTGTGCCTTGATCTTCGATGCGGCAAACGTTGGCACGTCGAACAGATAGAGGTGCTGGTTTCCCCAGCCTTCGATCTCGGCAAGCCATGCGTCGATCATCTCCTGCGTCAGCGCATCCGATTCGATCGCGGCCGTGAGATGGATCTCGAAATCTTTTTTGCTCGCTCCAATCTTCAATCCGTGCGTGCGCAGCAGCTCCTTGATGAAATCATTTCCCTGGGCAAGGATGATCTGTCGCACTTCCGCCTTGCGATCTTCTTTCGACGGCTTTGCGTTGCCCGTAGCCTTGGCCATGCCGATCAGCTCCTTCCTTCGCTGAGACCCGGGGTGCAGGAACCCGGATGGGAGTCGCGAACCCGGGGCTCGCAGGCGAGCATGTCACCGTGGGCGGAGTGTCGCTGGTGCTCAGCTTCATCGCCAGCGAAAATCTGACGAGCGGCTTGACCGGATCACTGCTGCGCGGATATCGCAGTGCAGAATCGACGCCTTCGGCCAGGGCGCTGCGGTTAGCGTGGTGGGCACGGAATCTTGGCAGTCGACCGATTACAGGGCTGGTCTCGCTGGGTCAGCGCTGGGGTCTACGACGGCTGCATGCACGGCGTCGCACGCGCGATGGCTGGTCCGTTGATGCAGACGTAGAGTGGGTCGCTGCCGAGGTCGCTGATCAATGTCGCCGCTCCCGTCTCAGCGGTTGTGACGAACATATTGCTGCGGGTGATAGTCGGCCCGGGCTGGACGATGCAGGTGACCGACTGCCGACCATCGGTCGCATTTATTCGCCCGTGCATGGCAATCCGTCGCCTGGCTTTGGCGTTTTGTCGTTTGTAAAAAAGTGAACACTGTCGCTCTCGAAACGGCATCCGTCTACCTAGCAGGTTTGACAGTGTTCCGACTCCGCGTCGTGTGCCTACTATGCAACCGCCGGAGGGCGCGCCTCACGCGCCGGGAATAACGGGGGTCTGTCAGTTTTCTTTCGCGCGCTGTTCTGCAGCGCCGGCCGGCAACGTCATCCGAGTTATCTCTGATTCGATGCGTGCGCTTGCGACGCGCCGTTACGGGCGCTGCTGGTTCGACTGAACGGCCATTGCAATTCACCCAGTGTTCCGTCCATGGCAACCGCAATCCGGATGCGATGGCGAATGCGAGTTGAACAACACTCTGGAGTGCTCATGAAAATCCCAGTCAGGCTATTGGCGTTTGCGTTGACCGTACTGCTCGGCTTCGATCCCGCGACGACGCTTGCCGCGAAAGGCAGCAAGTCCGCGGCGACGGGCGCAACGCAGGCGAGTGCTATTTCGGTATCTCCAACTCTTCCCGATGAATTGAATCCGCCTTACGGCATGGGGCCACCCCAAACCGGTGGTGCGCCGAATGCGACGCCGCCGCAAGCCGCCGCATTTGCGTGGCAGGAATTCATCGCCTTGAACTGGCCGGCCGGTCCTCAGAGCGGGCAGGCGGGTCAGCGAGATGCGCCCTCGACGACGTGCCGATTTGGTGATCCCAAGTGCACGGGGCCAACGGCGTGGCAGACCTTTCGCGGCAAGGTCGAAACGTTTCCGGGCATGGGCAATCCGCCGGGCTTCGTCGCGAATGCGGGCACTTCATACGGCTACGACGCGTTGCCGCAGTACAACTACGGCGTGGCGGTGAGCGCGTGCGATGCGAAGCAGTCCGGCGATCCGACGCCGTGGATCAATCTGGATGAGACCGATCAGATTACGCTCGACAGCATGTACGCCGGTGTCGTGCAGGCGAGCAGTTCGCTGGGGAACAGTTCGCCGCAGCTGATCCGCTTCGTCGCCAAGTCGAACCGCACGCAATACGTTTACGTCGCGTCCAACAGCGATCCGGGCAATCCGCTCAACCAGTGGTGGAACAGCATTCCGGGCAGCGTCGTGACGGCGACAAAAAACTACCTCGCCATGAACCAGAAGAGCCCGCCGCCTGGCAGCTCGACCATGGTGAGCCAGCCCAACGGCACCACCGAGGTCAAGGCTGCGTGGCGCCCACTCAATCCGAGCGAAGCGGCGTCGGGGCGCTTTCATACGCAGGCGGTCCGTTTTTACGAGACGGGCAGCACGCAGGGCTCGTTCTGCTATCGCGACGCGACGTGGGGACTGGTCGCGCTGCACATCATCCAGAAGACGCCATCGGCGCCGTACTTCATCTATGCCACGTTCGAGCAGGCCGACAACCTGCTGACCTCGAGCGGCAAGGCGGTCGAGGATGCGGACGGCAACATCACCTCGCCTGCGCCAGCCACGGCAACGACGCCACAGGTTTGTCTCGTCGATCCGCAGCCGCCGATGTCGACGCCCGCAAACACGACGCCGAGCACAGCCGGTTCGGTGATCCTTACTGGCAATCCCGCGACCTGCCAGGCAGCAGCACAGCCGTCCTACTGCAGCACGCCCGGCAGCGAACTCTACTATCGCAACACGGCGTTTGCGTCGCCGAACAATTCGCCGAGTGCCGGCAACATCTGCGTGAACAAGCGCGACAACGCGATTCCGTCGGAGGTCATTGCGGCCAATGTGCAGGCGCACGCTGCCATCACCGCGTATCTCAAGAAGAACGGCATCGCCTCCGCGCCCTGGCTGACCTACAAGCTGGTCAACGTGCAGTACTTCCCGTACGACAAGGTGATCGCCACGCCGACACCGAACGGTTCGCTCTACAACGGCCAACCACCGTACAGGGCGCAAAACCCGTCACCGTCGAGTTTCTATCAGGCCAACATCGTGGTCGAAACGAACCGCGCGTTGCAGCTGTTCAGTGGCGGCTTGTCGCCGAACATCAGCACCGACTGGAACCAGGACGGCACGCAGCACAAGAACACGTACTACAACGGCAGCCATTTCAATCAGGGTGGCTGCATGGGTTGTCACGGCAGCCAGGGGCAGAACCCGCAGGGACAGGCCGGTGATTTCAGCGTGATCCTCGCGCGCGGATCGGTGTTCCTGCCGGAAGTCCCGGCGGTCGAGTCGGGCGGCAGCCTTACCAAGGTGCGACGCAATAGAAGCCTCAGCCATTGACCACGCGTGCTCAACCAGCAAAGGACCAGACCATGACAACGCACAACCATCAATTCTTCGCCGCACTGACCTGCCCGACATCGGTGACATGGGGCAAGAACATCCAGGCGATGTTCACTGCGACCGACGTCGACCACATGAAGCAGGTTACCGGCGGTGCACTCGACCTGAGCAGCTACGCAAGCGTGAAGATGTGGGCCGCGAAAATCTATTCGGAAGTCGCCGGCGGCGCGATGCCGCCTGCGGGATCCGGCGAGGGCCCGTGGACACCGGACATGGTGAATACGTTCGGTTGCTGGGTGCAGCAGGGGTGCCCGCAATAGGCGGACAAGGCGACCGCGACGATGCGCGCGACGAGCATGTCGCGCGCGTTCCCCGTCTCGCTGTTGCGCGTGCGGAACGAACAACGACCCGCGAGTGATCGGGAACCAATCGACAACAACTTTGTTGCACGAGGATCAGCGCATGACATCGAAACTACGGGTTCGTCGTTCACTCGAAGAATTGCAGGCCGACTACGACGCCGGCAACAAGAAAGCGCTCGAAGATCTGATGCGCGCATGGAAGGGCATCAAGGAGTTGCCGGCGGACGATCCGCATTCCTTTTTCCGGATCGGCGGCTTTCACGGCGAACCGTTTCGTGGTGCGGGCTGGGGTAACTCGTCGTACTGGGGCGGTTACTGCAATCACGGCAACATCCTGTTCCCGACCTGGCATCGCGTCTATCTGGTCAAACTCGAAGAAGCGCTGCGCAGCATCCGTAGTTGCGAGGACGTGTCGATGGCGTACTGGGACGAGACCAGCGACGACTCGCTGGAAAATGGCATTCCGTGGGCGTTGACGCGCGAGGAGTTCGTACTCGACGGCGAGACGATTGCGAATCCGCTGCGCTCGTTCGTGTTCAACAAGGCGATCGTCGACAACATCAACGGCGACGATCCCAACTACGGCAAGCCGCTGGGGTACGAAACGGTGCGCTATCCGCTGTCGGGCCTCGTCGGCACTGTGCAGGACAGGGCCAACACGCAGAAACACAACGAGCAGTTCCCCGACTACAACCAGAACGTGAAACTGCTGAACCAGAATATCGTCAATTGGTTCGGCTCCTGCATCGTGATCGACGGCAAGACCGTTCCGACCAACGTGGCGACCAAGTTTGCCGCCTGCCTGGATGCGCCCAACTACACGGTCTTCTCCAACACCACGTCGGCCGCGCAATGGAACGACGATCTGGTCGCCGGCGCAGTGGCTATTGTTCCGTTGGAATCACCGCACAACAGCGTCCACCTGGCTGTCGGCGGCTTCGACGTTGTGAGCGGTCCGAACGCGGGCGATTTCTCACCGATCGAAGGCGCCAATGGCGACATGGGCGAGAACGACACGGCCGGTCTGGATCCGATCTTCTTCTTCCATCATTGCTTCATCGATCGTATTTTCTGGCTGTGGCAGAAGCGCCATGG